>JAFGSH010000256.1 GCA_016934695.1 Deltaproteobacteria bacterium | reverse complement strand
GAGATAGCGTCCCTGGCCGGGTACGCCCTCATAGCGACCGGGGAGGAGGGGGCTCCTCTGGCCGCCTTCCGGTACCTGATTCTGGGCACCGTCGGGGCCTGTTTCTACCTGCTCGGTGTCGGGTACCTCTACATGGTCACCGGGTCCCTGAACCTGGCCGACCTGGCCGACATCCTGCCCCGGCTGTACAGCTCCAAGGTGATCCTGGTCGCCTTCGCTTTCTTCATGGTGGGGATCGCCCTCAAGATGGCACTCTTCCCCTTGCACCTGTGGCTCCCCGACGCCTATACCAAGGCCCCTTCGGCCGCGGCCGCCCTGGTGGCGCCGCTGATGACCAAGGTCGCCGTCTACATCATGCTGCGGGTGATGTTCACCCTCTTCAGGCCCTATTTCTCGATTGAGCTCCTTCCTGCGACGAAGATCATGCTGTACACCGGGATCGTCGCCATCTTTGCCGGGGCGGTGATGGCCCTGGCGCAGAGGAACTTTAAACGGATGCTGTGCTACATCGTGATAGCCGAGGTCGGCTACATGGTCGGCGGCGTGGGGATTGCCAACACCGTGGCGATCAGGGGCGCGATCCTCCATGTCATGAACGATGTGGTGATGACGCTCGGTCTCTTCGCCGTGGCCGGTATCATCGCGTATAAGATGAAGAATAACGAGCTTTCGGCCTTCGACAACATATTCAAGAAGATGCCGTACACCATGGCCGCCTTCCTCGTCGTGGCCCTGTCGGTTATCGGCGTGCCCCCCACCTGCGGCTTCTTCAGTAAGTGGTATCTGATTCAGGGCTCCGTCATGGCCGGAAACTGGACGTTTGTGGTCGCGCTCCTCTTCTCCAGCCTGGTCAATATCATCCTGTTTTTCAGGATCATCGAGACCGGCTACTACGACTTCGGCGCCTCAGGTGCGGGGCACGGGCATGCCCATGAGGAGGGACCAGCGGTCAGCGAGGCCCCCCTGAGCATGCTGATCCCCACCTTTATCGTAGCCGCGGCGATCATCCTCATCGGTCTTTACAATCAATCCATCCTCGTCAATATCATCAACTTCGCCGTGCCGAAGTTGTAGACGCAGACGGCCTGCCGTCGTCCGGACCGGCGCATGTCCGGCGGGATCGGGAACAGCCCTCGGGGGAAGACGCAAAGAGATCGCCCGGATTATGGAAGAAAGAATCACAGAACAATCCCATCCGGCATTTTGTCTTGATACCGGCCATATGTTTGTGGCAGGATATGACCTCCGGTCGGAGCAAAACTGCCGTGGTCTTTTGAAGAGGATCGATGATACAATCGGGGGGTACCCCGAGGGTCATTCACCTGAACCATTCGAAGAGAGAGGGAGCCTCCCGGGCGGACCGGCGCGGGAACATCGGGAAGGGCCTGTTCCGGCTGGCCATGGGGGATGCTTCTCTGGGGGGTGTTCCGAAGATCATGGACCACCCCGGTGATATCGAACATGTGCAATTGCCCAGACGCTTTGCGTAACCAAACATGAAGGAGATCGGAATGAAGAGATGTGTGCTGGTTCTCTGTATCGTTAGTTTCATCTTTTCCGGACAGCTGTGGGCCGAAGAGGCCGGAAAGCAGGCAAAGAAGGTGGCGGTTCTCCCCTTTTCGGTGCATAGCTCCGAGGATATAGCCTATGTGCGGGACGGGATATGGGATATGCTGATCTCCCGTCTCTCGGTGACCGAGGGCATACAGGTCAGTGCGAAGCAAGAGGTCAAGGCGGCCCTGGAAAAGATGGGGGACAAGGAGCCGACGGTTGCCGATGTCTACGGACTCGGCAAGCGGCTGAACCTCGATTACGTGGTATGGGGGAGCATCACGAAGATCGGGAACAGCGTGAGTCTCGACGCGAAACTCCTCGATGTATCCACCTATAAGACACCCCTGGGCGTCTTTGAGCAGTGCCGGGGGATGGATGACGTCATACCCCGGATCAACGAGTTCGCGAAGAAGATACACTACCAGGTCCTGGGGATCATCCCCCCAGCCGCCGAGGTCGCCTCACTGCCTCCGGCCGGGCAGGAGCGTTCTCCCGCCGCACCCCTGCAGGGGCCTGATGAGGAAAAGGTCATACGGGCCAGGCGCGGCACCTTTACGTCCGTGATCAATCCTGCCTTTATAACAGCCGCCAATCCCCTGGCGCAGAAAGGGTTCTGGATGAGCCCTCACTATAAGAAGGCCTTTAAAGGGATGGATATCGGGGACGTGGACGGAGACGGGAAGAACGAGGTCGTCGTGATCGACGACAAGATGGTGGAGATCTACCGGAGAGATGGAACGGCCTTCGTACCGGTCACCAAGCTCTCGGGTGAGCCGGGCGATCAGTTTCTCGCCGTGGATATCGGCGACATCAACGGTAACGGGATCGCAGAGATCATCGTGACGAATCTCGCGAAAGACGGACCTCACTCGTTCGTCATGGAGTTCCAGGATGGAAAGTACGTGAAGATCGCCTCCGGACTGAAGTGGTTCATGCGGATTACCCGCACGGAAGAGGGTCACGTCCTGATGGGGCAGAGGATGACGCTGGGGAACCCCCTTGCAGGGCCGATTCACGAGATCGTGTGGAGGAACGGCGCCTATCTGGAGGGTAAACGGCTCCTCATCCCCGAGGGGCTGTCGGTCTTCGGGGTGCTGCTCGCGCCGGTTGACGGGAGCGTCGAGCGGGTGGTCGCCCTCGATGAGTACGATCATATCAACATCTTCCAGAAGACCCAAACGCCCCTTTCGAAGATACACATCGTGGGGGGGAGCGATCTCCTGCTGTGGATCAGCGACGACGTCTACGGGGGGAGCAACAACAAGATCTATTTCACGACGAGGCGGTCAGTGGGTGCCGACACCACCGAAGACACAGGCGATGCCGTATACGTCAAGGAGAGGATCTTTTCGTACGATACCAACGGGGACGGGAAGGATGAGCTCGTGATCGTCAAGAACCTGTCCCCCTCGGGGAGGGTCATGAAGAACGTCCGGGTCTTCACGCGGAGCGAGATATACAACTTCGAATGGGACGGGCTCGGACTGGCAGAGAACTGGAGGACGAAGAAGATCCAGGGATACGTCGCCGACTACCAGATCAAGGACATCGACAACGACGGGAAGGACGAGGTCGTTCTTGCCGTGAGGCTGGGGGCGGCCCTGACCAGGAGCGCGATCGTGGCGTACGACCTGGAGGTCCCAGAAGCCTCTTGACAGGCGTGGAAATATGGGGTAGGTACGTCGCTGTTTCACGGGGCGGTGTAGCTCAGATGGTTAGAGCATACGGCTCATATCCGTAGTGTCCGGGGTTCAATTCCCTGCACCGCCACCATATGAAAAAAAGCCCGGGGAGGAAATCCTCTCCGGGCTTTGTAATGGCTATGGGGCTGCTGTTTGAGCGGTATGGGACAGGACAGTTCTCCGGGTAAGATTATTGTCTTCTTCCTCTTTTTACATTGAGATCTGTGCATACTGTCATTTCGAGGAGCGTCAGCGACGAGCCATAGTCCCCTTCAGGGGGGAATCTCAAAGAATCAGATCTTTGAAGGTTTCTCCCTGCGGTCGAAATGACGGGTTGCTGCACTTGTGCAAAGCCCTCAGACTGTTACGGTATCTTCAAGAGCCGCTCACTCCGCCAGACACGCACAATTCTCACACGGTTCTTATCGAGGCGGTAAACGATACGAAACGGCGGGAAGATGATCTCTCTCAGGGGCACGATCTCGAATTCCGGCACAATTCGTCCGCTCTCGGGAAAATCAGCAAGCCGTTCAACCTGTGCAATGATCTCTCCCACTAGTTTTTCTCCTGCATCGGGAGCCCCCTGATCAATGTACCAGTCTCGGATTTCTTCCAAATCCTTGACCGCCGATTCGGCGAAAGTGACCGCTCTTTTTTGAGGCATGGTTACTTGCTCAGTCCAAGTCGCTTCTTGACGTTCTTCAGGCTGATCTCGTTCCCTTCTTCCAGGTCCATCAAGCCCCGGACGACGTCGCGCAGAAAGGCATGTTCTTCCGACTGCGCTTCATAGTCTTTGAGCGACTGAACGACTGCAACCCCTCTGCCCCGGCTCGTCAGGAGGACCGGCCGGCTTGTCTTATCCACCTGGTTGACGATACGCCCCGGATTCACCTTGAGATCGGTGATCGGGACGATATCTTCGGAGTACTTGATGCCATTTGATCGCATACGTTTTCCCCTTCATATTTTCTTACAGGTCCTCTTAATAGCACTTGTAAAAAGACCTGTCAAGTGGTCTTAGACACAACTGAACGGGCGAGATGCCATATGAAAAGAAAAACCAGGGGAGGGATCCTCTCCGGGCTTTGTGCGTTTTAGGCGGGTCTTACCGGAACAGCATCGTGAAGACAAAGGCGAGGACGAAGAGGAACCCGATGGCGAACATGACCGGGACCCCCGCGGGAGTGGTCGTGACAAGCTCCGGCTCCGCGGCGGATGCGCGGGCCCTGTCCCCGCCGGTCCTCCGGTAGAGATCCATGAAGGTGCCGATCGGTCTCCTGCCAAAGGCGGCCAGGTGCCGGGGGAGGAACTGTATGAAGATGTAGTCGCACACGCGGGCGATGGCCGCGGCAATCCCCGTCACGACGGAGACCACGAGCCGCGACCCCTTGCGGTATATCCAGTCCGTATCGAGGGTGATCGTCTCCGTCCGCTTCAGGAGCCCCAGGAAGACGAAGAAGGCCAGGCCCGAGAAGAAGAGGAGCTGCAGCATTCGCACCACGTGGAGCCCGGTGTAGGCCTGGTATTCCACGGGGTAGGGGAGGATGTTGTAGAGCGGCTGGGGATACACGCCGATGGCGATGCACAGGAAGGCGAAGAAGACCATCGCCCACTGCATGTTCGGTTTCGGGTCGGATACCCTGAGTCCCTTGTCCTTGGCGAAG
>JAFGSH010000255.1 GCA_016934695.1 Deltaproteobacteria bacterium | reverse complement strand
CTGCGGTCCCGGGCTGAGATAATACCCTTTGAACCGGATCTGGGTAATGCCAGCGCAGGGAGAAAGATTCGAAAATCTTTTGAGGGCATATCCACACCGGGTATGCCCTTCTTGCTTTTGGTGTAAGAGGTGAACCCTATGGGAAGGATGGTCTTTGTCGTATCGAACGGCATCATGGGCGATACCGGGCTTCTCGAGGAAGAGATCACACGCGCCGGCGGCCCGGTGATTATCTGTACCGACGGCGCGGCCGAGAGGATGCGCGAGATCGGCAGGGTTCCCGACATGATCGTGGGGGATATGGATTCCATCGACGAGGCAACCCTGGAATATTGTAAACGGAATGGAAGCCGGATCGTCAGGCACCCCGAGCGCAAGGACGAGACCGACACGCAGATCGCCCTCGAGTGTGCCTTCGGGATGGACCCGGAGGGGATACGGATATTCGGTGCCCTCGGGGGGAGGATCGACCACGCCCTGGCGAATATCTACCTCCTCGTGATGTGCGTGGAGCGGGGGATCGACGCGAAGATCGTGGACGAGGGGTCCGAACTCTTTGTTATTAACGGTTCATGCGTGATCGAGGGCAGGAAAGGGGAGACGGTCTCCCTCCTCCCCCTCTCTTCCGATGTGAGGGGGATCACGCTCGATGGATTCGAATACCCCCTCACCGGCGCGACGATGGAGATTGGTGTGCCCTACGGCATCAGTAACCGCCTGGCCGGGGCGCGGGGGACGATCTCGGTGGAAGAGGGGTATCTCTTGGTGATACGGCAGACGAAGATATGACGGGAGGGTGAGGAGAGATAACGATGGCGATAGCACGGGTATTGACCATAGCGGGGTCGGATTCCGGCGGGGGAGCCGGGATACAGGCGGATCTCAAGACGATCACGGCCCTCGGCGGATTCGGGATGAGCGTGATCACGGCCCTGACGGCCCAGAATACGCTGGGGGTGCACGGGATCCACGAGGTTCCCCCCGCCTTTATTGAGAAGCAGTTCGACGCCGTGGCCACCGACATCGGCGTCGACGCCGCGAAGACGGGGATGCTCTCCAGCTCGGAAATCATGGAGATCGTCGCGAAAAAGATCGAACAGTACGGGATCAAAAAACTCGTTGTCGATCCGGTGATGGTGGCCAAGGGGGGGGCGATGCTGATACGCCGGGAGGCCAAACAGACGCTGATCGACAGGCTCCTGCCGCTGGCCTGTGTGATTACCCCCAATATCCCCGAGGCGGAGGAACTGACCGGGATGAAGATCGCCACCGTCGATGAAATGCAGGGGGCGGCCCAGGCCATACACCGGATGGGGGCACAGAACGTCTTCCTGAAGGGGGGGCACCTGCCGGGGGATGCCTTGGATATCCTCTATGACGGCAGCGCCTTTCATCGGTTTGTCTCGGAACGCATCGACACGAAGAACACCCACGGAACCGGGTGCACCACCTCCGCCGCCATCGCCACGGGGCTTGCCCAGGGGATGGACGTGTACGAAGCGGTCGGACGAGCGAAGGAGTATATCACCGCGGCCATCAGGTCGGCCCTCCCCATCGGCGGCGGGCATGGCCCCACCGACCACATGGCCTGGGTTTTCCGGGAATATGAACGCTATCCATGCATCAGAGACCTCAAGGCCGCCGTGCAGATTCTCAAGCGTGAACGGTGCGGTAATATCATCCCTGAGATACAGTCGAATCTTGTCTACGCCCTGCCGTATGCACGTGGTGCGGACGATGTCGCGGCCATTCCGGGGAGGATTATCAGGGTCGGCGACAATGCCGAAACCCTCCATGATCCTGAATTTGGAGCCTCCAGCCACATTGCCGGCGTCGTTCTGACGGTCATGCGCTACGATGGTACCATCCGTTCCGCCATGGATATCCGGTTTTCAGAGGATATCCTCCGGATATGCGAGGAATTGGGGTACGATGTCGACAGCTTCAGCCGCTCCGATGAACCGGCTGATGTGAAGGAAAGGGAAGGATCTTCTCTCGAATGGGGTACAAATGCTGTCCTGTCGAAGCGTTCAGCGATTCCCGATGCCATCTTTGATCGCGGTGAGGCAGGAAAGGAACCGGTAATCCGTGTTCTGGGTCGGACACCTGCGCTGGTTGCCGAAAAGGTTGTCAGTATATCGGAAAAGTTGCGGGAGTCTCTCAAATAATAGTGGGGAGTAAGGATTATGCAGTTGAATGAGGTAGTAATCACGAAGGCGATTGTCGAACGTTTTTCCGAGAAGTTCCTTGCATATACCGAGATCGATACGGCTATCGTCGGTGCGGGGCCTGCCGGCCTCGTGGCGGCCTATTTTCTGGCACAGGCCGGGAGAAAGGTCGCGATCTTCGAGCGGAAGCTAAGCATCGGCGGCGGTATGTGGGGGGGAGGCATGATGTTCAATGAGATCGTGGTCCAGGAAGAGGGAAAAGAAATCCTCGATATGTTCGGTATCGGAACTCAGGAATATGAGCCGGGGTATTACACGGCTGATGCGGTCGAAGCAGTCACCACGATATGCTCGCGCGCTATGAAGGCCGGTGCGAAGGTGTTTAATTGCATGAGCGTTGAGGATGTTATCGTCCGTGAGGGGCGGGTGACGGGGCTCGTCGTCACGTGGTCTCCGGTGGAGATGGCGGGTTTGCACGTAGACCCGCTCTCGGTTTCCGCTCGGCACGTGATCGATTCGACGGGGCATGCCACCGAGGTGCTGCATGTCATCGAGCGGAAGGCTGATCTTGTCCTGAACACGGAGACGGGAAAGATCATTGGTGAACGTTCCATGTGGGCCGATAAAGCGGAACGGGTGACGATTGAAAACACCAAAGAGATCTGCCCGGGGGTCTTTGTTGCCGGGATGGCCGCCAATGCGGCATTCGGCGGTCCACGCATGGGCCCCATATTCGGGGGGATGCTCCTCTCCGGAAAGAAGGCGGCGGAGCTTATTATTGCGGCGGGGTAGCGAACAGGTTCGAGAGGAATCGGAAGATGACGCAACTGGAGATGGCCCGCAAGGGCCGGATAACGGAAGAGATGGGGATATGTGCCCGGCGGGAGAATGTCTCTCCGGAGTTTATACGAAAAGGCGTCGAAGAAGGGACCATTGTGGTGGTCCGAAACAGTGGACACGCCTCGATTCTGCCTGTCGCCATCGGGAAGGGGCTCAAGACGAAGATCAATGTCAATATCGGGACCTCCGGCGACCACGTGGACCTGGATATTGAACTTGAGAAGGTAAGGGTTGCCGAGGCGGCCGGTTCCGACGCGATCATGGACCTGTCTACCGGCGGTGATGTGGGGATGATCCGGAGAGAAATCATCAAGAAAACGTCACTGATCGTCGGTACCGTCCCCATATATCAGGCAGCCACGAAGATGCTCCAGAATCGGAAAGCGATTGTGGAGATAGCCGGAGATGATCTGTTTGACGTCATTGAAGAGAACGGCAGGGACGGCGTCGATTTCATCACCGTCCACTGCGGTGTGACGCGGAGGAGCGTCGGTTGCATACAGGAGGAGGGGCGTGTCCTGGGTATCGTCAGCCGGGGAGGCTCGATTCTTGAGCGATGGATGCACTACAATGAAAGGGAAAATCCCCTCTACGAGGAGTTCGACAGGCTGTGCGAGATCGCCGCGCGCTACGAGATGGTCCTGAGCCTCGGCGACGGTCTGCGGCCGGGGTGCCTTGCCGACGCGACGGACCGGGGGCAGGTCCAGGAACTGATCCTCCTGGGCGAGCTGACCAAGAGGGCCAGAGAGATGGGTGTCCAGGTCATGATCGAAGGGCCGGGGCATGTCCCCATCAATGATATCGAGGCAAACATGAGACTGCAGAAGAGCCTGTGCCACGGAGCCCCCTTTTACGTCCTCGGTCCTCTTCCGACGGACATCGCCCCCGGCTACGATCACATAACGGCAGCCATCGGCGGGGCCATTGCCGGATCGGCCGGTGCGGATTTCCTGTGCTACGTGACGCCTGCCGAACACCTGCGGCTCCCCACCCTTGAAGATGTCAAAGAGGGAACCATTGCCTCCAGGATTGCCGCCCACATTGCCGATATCGCCAAGGGTGTGCCCGGCGCACGCGAAAAGGATCTCCTCATGGCACAGTATAGAAAAAGGTTCGACTGGGACGGGCAGGTGAAAACGGCTCTTGATCCGGAGAAGGCTGGGGCGTTTCTGGAGCGGAGCAAGAGTGCCGGAGAAGAGGGGTGTACCATGTGCGGAGAGTTCTGCGCGATAAAGCTGGGCAAAAAAGAGGCCATGTCCGCGTAATCGGCGGCCTTGCGGGATAGGGACTAGCATGCTTTCGGTTTCGGGGCTGACAAAGAGATTCGAAGACCTCTCCGTAATGGAGGGGTTCGATCTGACCCTCCGCAGAGGCGGCTTTACAACTCTCATCGGGCCGTCCGGCTGCGGGAAGAGCACCCTTTTCGACATCCTGACGGGGGTCTTTCCCCGGGACGGCGGGAGGATATCCTGGCTGGGAGAAAAAGTCCCCGATCTGATGGGGCGGGCGGCTTACATGCAGCAGAGGGACCTGCTCCTCCCGTGGCTCTCCCTGATCGATAATGCGATGCTCCCGGCGACGATTGCCGGCGCCGATGCGGACACCTCGCGCCGGAAGGCCCTCTCCCTGTTCGAGCGACTGGAGCTCGACGGCTTCGAGGGGTACACGCCGGCGAAGGTTTCCGGCGGGATGCGGCAGCGCTGCGCCCTGGTCCGGACCCTGATGTTCGAGCACGAACTGGTCCTCCTGGACGAGCCCCTCTCGGCCCTGGACGCCATCACCCGCAGGGGTCTCCAGGGTCTGCTCCTGCTCCTCCAGAGCGAATTCAGGAAGACCATCCTGATGATCACACACGACATCGAGGAGGCCCTCCTCCTCTCGGATGAGCTCCTGGTCCTGACCCCCATGCCGATGCGGGTGAGGGAGCGGTTCGTCCTGGATATGCCGAAGGCGGGGAGGAACACCAACCCCGATCTGCTCAAGATCAAGGAACATGTCCTCGAGGAACTGGAGGGGGATATCCGTGAAGCGGTCTAACTGGATCTCGCTGGCCCTTGCCGCCGCCGTCATCATGCTGTGGGAGATCGCCTGCCGGTGGCTCGCGATTCCCGATTTTATCCTGCCTCCCCCCAGCGAGGTGGCAACGGTGACGATCGTGAAGGCGTCTCTCCTCCTGCCCCACGCGGGGGTGACCGCACTGGAGATCGTCGCGGGGATCATCCTGTCTCTCCTGATCGCCCTCCCCCTCGCGACGGTGATGTTCGCCGTTCCCTCGGTCGAGCGGGCCCTCTCCCCCTTCCTCGTCGCCTCCCAGGCGGTGCCGGTCTTCGCCCTGGCCCCCCTCCTGGTGATATGGCTGGGCTACGGCCTCGCCAGTAAGGTCCTGATGGCGGCGATCATTATCTTCTTTCCCATCACGGTCAGCCTCCTCGAGGGGTACAAGAACTGCGACCGCGAGTACGCCGTCTTCTTCGACCTGATG
>JAFGSH010000254.1 GCA_016934695.1 Deltaproteobacteria bacterium | reverse complement strand
AGCTCACAGAGATCTTTCGGCTTTCTGATGCCCTGAGTGATCATCTCCTCCGCGATAACCGAACTCATCGGCATGTTCATCTCTTTCAATATCTCGGGACCGAAGAAGGAACGTACGGCATCCGCTGCCGCTGGATCGATCGACAGTGACGCGAGTCTTAAGTCCTGCGCTTCCCGATCATGCCATGAAAAGGTAGCGGCAATGGCGCCCGTGAGGAGGCGAAGGGATTCCGAAATCCTGTTGAACAGATCATCCGTGCCGGATGCCTCCGAGAAGGCGATGGAGATATCGTTGAGCCGCTGGTGATACGAGGCCAGCAGACGGTACTTCTCCTCGCTCTCCCGCAGCTGATCCTCGGCCTGTCTGCGCTCGGTGACGTCCACGATAAAACTCAGAACGGCCGGTCTCCCCTGGTACATGATTTTAGTGGAAGTGATGTGGGCGTAGATCATGGAGCCGTCCGGCTTGATGATGCGGACATCGTAATTGGAAGGAACGGGCGCGCCTCTGGGCCTGCGCTCATAGGCGGCAAGGACGCCCGCCCAGTCGTCCGGATGCACGAACTGTCCGTTCGGCGTGCCGATGAGGTCCTCGTCCGGGCGGCCGAGGGTGTTCAGCAGTTTCTGGTTGGCATAGACATACCTGTTGTCCAGGACGATGGAGACGCCGTCGTTGGTGGTCTCCATGGCGGTCCGGTAGAGCTCTTCGCTTGCCCGCAGGGCCTCCTCCGCCCGCTTGCGCTCGGTGATATCCCTGCCGACGGCCAGGATCTCCTTCGGGGTGCCGTCCGGGTTGCGGTTGAACGTGGCGTCCGCTTCCAGCCAGACGTGTGTCCCGTCCTTCCGATAGATCTCCACCTCCAGGGTCCGGGAGCGGTTCGGGTCGAAGGGCTCCCCGCCGGCCTCCAGGGCAAGCTCCTCGGCCAGCATCCGCGTCGCCAGATCGAGGGATTCGGGGGCGACCATGTCCTGCAGCGACATGGTCATGACTTCTTCCCTGGTATATCCCGAGACGCGGACATTGGACGGACTGACATAGATGAACCGGAGGTCCAGACCGATGGTCCAGATGATATCGTTGACGTTCTCGACGATGACCCGGTACCGTTTCTCGCTCTCCTCAAGCGCCTGCTGGATCTTCCTGCGCTCGGTGATGTCCCGGGCGATGCTCAGGATCACCGGTCTCCCCTGATACGTCACGAGGCTGGAGTACACCTCGACGGGGAACGTCCTCCCGTCCTTGGCCGTGTGGGACGTCTCAAAGATCTGCAACCCGTCCGACGGCATTGCATGAGCGAGCGCCCTGATGTCATCCTCCTTGAGGGTGGAATCGATGCCGGAAAGACCGATGGCGAACAGCTCTTCTTTGGAATAGCCCAGCATCTCGACGGCGGCGTTGTTGACATCGATGAGGGTCCCGTCGAAATCGATGACCCACACGGTCTCGTTCATCCCGTTGATCAATTCCTTGTACCGTGCTTCGCTCTCCCGGAGCGCCTCCTCCGCCTCTCTGCGGTCGGTGACGTCACGGGATACGCCGTACAGCCCGGTCAGGATGCCCTGCTCATCCCGGATCCCGGTCATGAGCGTCTCCATCCAGCGGGTCGAGCCGTCCTTGTGATAATATTCCAGGACGAGGGTCGCTTTCCTCTCGGGATCCGCCTTCCCTTCTTCCTCCAGGGCGAGCTGCTGCCCCAGGGCCTCCAGCCCGTAGGACAGCGATTCGGGGGTCAGCTGTTCCTCGACGGTCTGGCGCATCCGCTCTTCCGGGGTGAATCCGAGCACCGCCTGTACGGAGGGGGTGACGTACAGCGTCCGCAGGTTCATGTCCGCTATCCATACGACATCGGACATTCTCTCGGCGATCATCCGGTAGCGTTCTTCGCTTTCCCTGAGCTTCTCTTCGGTCCTCTTGCGTTCGGTGATATCCCTGCCTATGCCGATGATTTCGAAGGGCCTGCCGTTCTCATCCCGATTGAAATCGACATTCCCTTCGATCCACAGCCTGCTGCCGTCCTTGCGCATCATCGGGATTTCAAAGGGCAGCGTCCGATCCTTGTCCGAGTAAGTCCCGACCTGCGCCTTGGACAGTTTGTCGGCCAGCAGTTCTTTGAAGTATGCGTAGGTCTCGGGCGGCACCATCCCCTTGAACGGTATGTTCATGATCTCTTCGGGCGTGAAGCCGGTGATGCGAAAGACGGACGGGCCCAGGTAGGTAAACCGCAGGTCGAAGTCCATCGTCCAGATGATGTCGCTGATGTTGTCGGTGATGAGACGCAGATGTCTCTCGCTCTCTTCGAGTTTCCTCCTCCCCCTGACCTTTTCGGTGACGTCGCGGCCGAAGCCGCCGAAACCGATCGGCTCTCCCTCCGGGGACCGCAGGAGCGACATGGAAAACTCCAGATAGACGGTCGAGCCATCCCCGGCGATCAGCTCGTGCTCGACAAAGGTCTTCCCCCTGCCGGTGGTGTAGATCTCCTTGAACTCTCTGTACACCTCTTCCACACGCTCCGGCGGGGTGAGGCGGCGGTAATTGATGCCCTGGAGCTCCTCGCGGGGATACCCCAGCACCCGGCACAGGGAATCGTTGAAAAAGAGGTAATTCCCCTTGAGGTCCGTCTCCAGATAGGTATCCGCCATATTTTCCAGGATGTTGCGGTACTTCTCCTCTTCCCGGCGCAGATCCCGTTCGGTCTGCTTGCGCCTGGAAATATCGCGGATCACCCCCTGGAACCCGACGGGCTCGCCCTTTTCATCGCGCAGGAGGGCGATCGATGATTCGACATCTAATGGCTCTTTGTTCTTCTTGAGGAGTTCCCACTCGAACCCCTTGTTTGTCCGGCCCGTGACAAAGACCTCGTGAAAGGCTTCGTACACCTTCCGGGCGTTGGCCTCGTCTACAAGCTGTCGGAAATGCAAACCTTTGAGGTCTTTCCCGGCATACCCCGTCTCCCGCATCGCCGCGCCGCTGAAAAACAGGAGGCGGCCGCTGAGGTCGGTCTCAAAATAGGTTTCTTCGATGCCGTCGAGGATGTTCCGGTAGCGCCCGGCATCGAGCGCCGGCTCTTCGACTGACTGGCTTATTGATGAGATCTTTTTGCCGGTTTTATCAAGAAGTGTGTTGACGGCGGCCGCGAGGGAACCGACCGGGTCATCCTTCGATGCGAAGTCAAGCCTGGCGGAATAATCCCCTTTCGCCGCCTGGGAAAGGATTTCTACTGTTTCGCGGATACGGTCCTTTTCACGTTTTGAGGCCATTGATCCCGTGCCGAGTTCGGTGCCATCCGTCGCTGAAAGCCGCGCACTGCATCACATCGGGGCAGGCGGCTGATATCAAGGCGACATGTTTGTCCATATTTCGAAAAACAACCAAAAAAACATATGCAACCATTATATCGGACAAAAATGTCAAAACATGAGGGATTGCTTTCACCTCCGACCACTCTGAGAGACTGCTTCTTCCTCGTTTTCAAACCGTCAGAGAATACCGTACATCGGTCCGGCCATACAAACAGGAGACCCTATTGCCGGACCTCGTAGAAATGAACGTCCGTCTGGGGGAACGGGATGCTGACCCCTTCGGCGTCAAAACGCTTCTTGACCGCTTCGACAGTATCGAAGAAGACGCCCCAGTAGTCCGGGGTCTTCACCCACACACGCACGGTGAAGTTCACGCTGCTGTCCCCGAGAGAGCTCACCACGATCGCGGGTTCGGGGTCTTTGAGAATGCGGCCGTCATGATCGATGACGTCTCTGATCAGCGAGCGGACCGTGTCGATATCATCGGCGTAGCTGACCCCGAATACCATGTCCACACGCCTGGTGTCCTTGGCCGAATAGTTGGTGATGGTGTCCCCCATGATCCTGGAGTTGGGAACGATCACGGTCTTGTTGTCGGGTGTTGCAAGCTGGGTCGTAAAGATCTGGATCTTCTCGATGCTTCCCGCTACCCCTCCCGCCTCCACATAGTCGCCCGCCTTGAACGGCCGGAAGATGAGGATGAGGAAACCCGCGGCAAAATTCGACAGGGAACCCTGGAGCGCCAGGCCGACGGCGAGGCCGGCGGCACCGATGACCGCGATGAAGGAGGTCGTCTGGATGCCGAGCTGGGCGAGCGCGGCGAGGACGACAAACACGAGGAGCACAACGTAGACAAGGTTCTCCACAAAGGAGGTGATTATCGGGTCCACACTGCGTTTCGTGAGGATTTTTCCCGTAATACGTTGAATGATTCCGGCGATCCATCGCCCTACGATAAAAATGAGAAGGGCGGCGATGATCTTCAGCCCGTAGAGGGATATCATCTCCTGAATCTTAGCTAATGCGTTTTCCATAGTCTTGTCCTCCTTGTTGGAGTTTTGTGTTTGGAATACCGTGATCGGCCCACATTAACTGAACGGCACGATTTTTCGGGAGGCGGGGAATGACCATCGCCGCCGCCATCACCCCATCGTCAGACGATTCCTCCCCGCCTCTTTGCTCCGGTACAGGAGGGTGTCGGCCCTTTTCACGAGGCTGTCGATGGTATCGCCTTCGTTGACGAGCGTGGCCCCCATCGAGATCGTGACACGCAGCTTTTCGCCTTCATGCATGAGGTATGAACGTTCTATCAAGAGACGAATTCTGTTTCCCAGCTGCTCGAGGTTTTTGCTCCCTATGTTCCGTATGACACCGATAAACTCCTCGCCTCCCCAGCGCCCATAGAGATCAAAGGGCCGGGCGTTGGCGACGAAGGTGTTCGCGACAAACTTCAGGACGGCATCTCCCGCGTCATGGCCGTACGTATCGTTCACCTTCTTGAAGTGGTCGATATCCATGAACAGGATTCCGAACGGCACGTCATATCGTCTTTTTTCCTCGAGTCTGCCGTGGAGTTCCCGCTCGATATAGTTTCTGTTCGCCAACCGGGTCAGGTTGTCGAGAAGGGCCATCTTCTCAAGCTCCTTCACCCGCAGGGCGTTGGCCGCCTGATCGCTGATATCCGTAAACAACTCGATACCGCCTATCACGGCGCCGTCCCTGTCGGTCAGGGTGCTGACACGGACGGAGACCGGTATCCGGTGGCCGTTCTTGTGGTGCATGTATATCTCGACTTCGCGGGACGTTCCGTCGGCCATGGTCGCCGCGAGGGGGCACATCCCCGTGCAGAGGTTGTTTCCGTCGCCGTCGATGTGGGTGAGGATATTATCGGAGCAGGGCCTGCCGATGACCTCATCGGCGGCAAACCCCGAGAGCCGCTCGGCCGCCTTGTTCCAGTAGGTAATCACCCTGTTCCGGTCCACGAGATACAGACCGTCGTGGAGGTTATCGATAATCCTCTGGTACGAATCCGTATCCAGGTTCACAGCGTGCCCCTTTCAGACGATTACGACCCCCGCATACTCTACATCCGCCGGCAAGAAGGGTCTGGCTGACGGCCGTTATGAAACATGGCAGCTTCTGATGATAAGGCCACCCGATTTCTCATCGCGTTCCAGATCGAGGATCCCCTGCGCCTCCGCCTCCTCAAGGAGCTGGCTGAAGGAGCGGAATCCGTAGTAGGATTCGCTGAAACCGGGCTTGCGGCGCTTCAGGGTCTGCTTGATCATGGAGCCCCAGATCTTCTCCCCCTCCCCCCGTTCCTCAATGAGGGCCTCGTAGGTCTCGACGATCAGGTCCCACGCCTCCTGTTTCTTGTCCTTCCCGGTTTTTGGGGCCTTGGCGGCAGCCCCCGGGGCCGGCTTGCGCCCCCCCGCTTTGCCGGCGGTCTTCTTGCGGGCCGGCTGCGGGCGGACGAGATCGTCGTAGTAGATGAACTCGTCGCAGTTCGCGATCAGCAGGTCCGACGTGGAGTTCTTGACGCCGATGCCGATCACAATCTTGTCGTTCTCGCGGAGCTTGCTCACGAGCGGAGAGAAATCGGAGTCGCCGCTGATGACCACGAAGGTGTCCACGTGTTCCTTCGTGTAGCAGAGATCGAGGGCGTCCACCACCATCCGGATATCGGCGGAGTTTTTCCCCGCCTGTCGCACGTGGGGGATCTCGATCAGCTCGAAGGATGCCTCGTGCATCGCCGCCTTGAATTCCTTGTAGCGGGCCCAGTCGCAGTAGGCCTTCTTCACCACGATATTTCCCTTGAGCAGGAGACGTTCGATCACCTTGCCGATGTCGAACTTCTCGTAATTCGCGTCACGGACGCCCAGGGCGATATTCTCGAAGTCGCAGAAAAGCGCCATGTTCCTGGTTTCAGCTCTGACTGTCATAGTATGAATCCTCCGGCGGATGGTTTTTCGTGCTCACAATGTATGAAAAAGACGGCGACAGGGGAACGGAGGAACAGGAGATATCCCCACTGAACTATATAGAAATCATACACCTTTGGAATCCTTTGTCAAGCGATATGCCTGGCAGGCGGTCGAAAGGGACGGCCGGTGGATCGGTTGTGAGGGTAGACAGGGAGGACTCCATCTCCAAGAGAAACACCGATGCGAAGAAGCGACGTGCCGGATCAGGCGTATCGCTTCAACTGAAACAGCTTTTTGTTCTGCGCGATGGAGATATAATAATACTGGTCCTGGGGGATATAGATATAGGGCACGTCCTCTTCCCTCCTGAAAATAAAATGGGAAAGGATCATGCGGTTCGTGGCCCTGTGCCCTATGATCATGATATTCCTTGACGTATCGCTCAGGTAGAGGACCTTGTTGATACCCCGGCCGATCCTCTCCCGCATGGTAGCGTAGCCCTCTCCTTCGGGATAGACGTAGTGGTATTTATCCTTCTTCCGCGCCTTGTACACATGGGGCATCGTTTCCCTGATCTCTTCATAGCTCATGCACTCACAGACACCGCCGTCTATCTCATTGAACTCGGGCAGGGGAATGACGGTGCATCTTCGCTGCAGGGCCTTGATCGGCTCGGCCGTCCGAATCGTCCTCTTCGTATCGCTGGTAAAGATGAGCGGTATCTCCTTTTTGCTGAAATATCGCGCCAGGACCCCGGCCTGCAGGATGCCGTTCCTGGTCAGCTCGGAATTGCCGCCTATCCTGTTTTCGAGATTGAAGTACGTCTCACCGTGACGGACGAGGTAGAGATGCCTCACCGTATCGGCAACCATGAAATCCCTGATCTGCTCGTAATAAGGAATCGTTTCGCTGATCTCCTCCTGAACGACCTTTTTGCACAGTGAATCGATCCGTATGAAGTTGGGTTCCCGTTTAAGGGGGGTGTATATGGAGACGTAATAGGCTATCCGCTTCTTGAAGTTCTCGACCGCTTCTTCGGGCGTCAGGTGGCTGAATTCCGGCAACTCAGCCTTCCTCTGGATGTTTGCCTCGAGGATCTCATTGTCGTTATTGATGCATTCGATAAAGAGAACGGGGTGATCATTCAGATGGGAGAGCATCCGCTCCCTTCTCGTCCGGCTGGCGTTGGTGGCATCCAGTATGGCGACGTTCCCCTTCCCCGCGAGGTACCGTTTGGCTCTTCTCAGATTGACGAGGGAGATGTTTTCCCGTAAGGCCACGCCTTCCTTGTTTCTGGGATCATAGAATTCGGCGAAGGACGTGTTGTTGGGGATCAACTTGCGCCGCAGGTCGCCGTTGTTGAATATCCTGATCTTGACATAATCATTCTGCAGGCCTTCCTTGATCTTGGTCGCAATGGTGGACTTCCCCCGTGCGGGGAGACCGACCATGACGATATATAACTTTTCGTTTTCCATAGATGAAAATTAACCCTTTTCGGGGCAGTCAACTCGAGAGCTTTGCACAAATGCCGCAACTTGTCATTTCGACCGTAGTGAGAATCTGATTCTTTAAGATTTCCCCCTGAAGGGGACTATAGCTCGTCACTCCGTTCCTCGAAATAACAGTATGAAAATCTCTCAACTCCTTTGCGGTATTTAGATTGATGCCGTTCCGTTTGTCAACTGTTCTTTCGGGGCTTTCCAGGCGCGTTCCGGCCCGCACTGGCGCGCTACCGGCTGCCCGGGACGTTCGTCCGCCGGGTGAAGTCGTGGAGACTCTCCTCGGCCCGCGCGAGCTTGTCCAAAAACGTGCCCTTCTTGAATTCTGACCGCCAGCGCCTGAGGATGATCCATCCACCGAAGCGCATGAGATCGTTCCGCCAGACGCGATACCACTTGCCCCAGCCGAATCTGATATTCCACAGCGAGAACACCATGGCCGGAAAGATCAGCACGTTCCGTGCGATTGAGAACATATACCGGAATCGGTAAAACCGGCCCATGATCTTTCCAATCGCGGTCTGCATCTCCTCCGCCGTGAGCGGTTCGTCCGGCTCGAAGAGCAGGAAATTCCCGTCGTAATACTCCCACCCAATGCAGTCTCTCGGAAAGATCCGGCTGTCCGCCCGGAGCCGTTCGGTTAGCTCCGTACCGGGCAGGGGAACAGGCAGCAGGACCTGGATGGTGTCGATCCGGGTCTTCCTGATGAAGGACCGGAACTGTCGTACCTGCTGTTTGGCGGGCATCGTCACCCCCACGCCCTTCGGCAGGGGATACCCGAAGATGAACATGCCGTGCACGAGGAACCCGGCCTTGTGATACAGCGAGGTCATGGCGCGCATCTCT
>JAFGSH010000253.1 GCA_016934695.1 Deltaproteobacteria bacterium | reverse complement strand
TTCGGAGGCGTAGTGGCTGACGAAGCCCGAGAATCTGAGCTGGTGTTCGATGATATTGTCGGAGCTCATGTCCAGGGCGAGCTGATCTTCCCCGTAGATGTTCTTCTCGCCGGCCAGCTTCCGGTTGGATTCCTGGATCTTGGAGTAGATATATTTTCCCGTGACGGCTATCTGCCAGATGAGCCGGCGCAACTCCTGATTGACCCCGGCCATCCACATGTGCCGTCTCAGGTCGATGAAGTGTTTGGTGGCGTCTGATATATTTTCCATGGTGCGCTCCTTTACGGTGTATATGGCAGTTTCCTAGCAGAGGGCCTTGTTTTATACAAGGACTTTTTCAGGGGAGCGGGGGGCATATCCCCCCGGGAGAGGGCGGGGACGCGCCCTTCGATCTGAAACCCCCGAGGCGGGTTTGCCGCCGGGGAAGCGATGGTGCGGCACAAAACGATATCCATGATGCTGCCGTACGTCCGGGTCGTTCCGGCGGGACCCGGCACGGGAGGAAACCCCGGCCGGGTGCACGGACCTTCCGTTCCTATTCCCCCCTGAAGTCCGGTTTGCGTTTCTCCGCGAAGGCCGTCATCGCCTCCACGCAATCTTTCGACGTGAGGAGGATCATGTTTTTGTGGACCGCCAGCGTGATCCCCTCGCGGACCGTCGCCGTCCGGCTGTAGTTGAGGACCTCCTTGGTATTCTGAACCGCCAGGGGGGCGCTCTCCTTGATCTCTTCTGCCAGCTTCTTCGCCCCGGCCATCAGCGCCTCCTGGTCCGGGTAGACCTCGATCACCAGCCCCATTCGCTCGACCTCTCCGGCCGTGAAGAACCGTCCCGTGTAGGCCAGCTGGCGCGTAAATGCCTGGCCGATGATGTGGGGGAGCCGCTGGAGGACGCCCATGTCGGCGACGATGCCGATCCGCGCCTCGCGGAGGGTGAAGCTCGCGTCCTCGGTGCAGAGGCGCAGGTCGCACGCCGAGATGATGTCGAGGCCGGCGCCGACGCACATCCCGTGCACGGCGGCGATGACCGGTTTTCTGCACTCCTCGATGGCATGACAGCAATCGAACAGGGCCCGGTCGTCGACGGGGATATTGAGCATGTTCTTCGGCTTCCCGATCAGCCCCCGCGACATGGCGTCCTTCAGGTCGAGCCCCGCGGAGAAGATCCGGGCGTTGCTCTTCAGGATGATGACCCAGACATCCTGCATCGTATTCAATTCGGTAAATACGTCGACGATCTCCTGCGCGAACTCCATGCTGAGGGCGTTGAGACTCTTCGTCCTGTTCAGCGCTACCGTCGCGACGTGATCCTCCGTCGTTACTTCGATCCACTGATACTCCATAATCACCGTCCCTCTCATTCATGTTTGTGGTGCTGGGAGAGCATTACCACCAAAGGGGGAAAAATACAATCGGAAGAGATCGAAAAAGAGGTCCGCCTCGCGGCTGGAAAAAATCGGCAGGATTGTGGTAAGGAAAAGCAGGGAGGATGAATCATGGCGGACATCTCGCAGATCGACTACCGGGCGCTCGACCGGCCGGAAATCCTGAATTTTCTCTTCTACCCCCGCCGGGAGGACGGCCCCTCCGGGACCGGGGGAACGGTCCATGACCTCCGGATACCGGTGGAAGGACAGGTGACCGTCGGCGCCCGTCTCCACCACGCCGGGGAGGCGGCCTCCACGATCCTCTTTTTCCACGGAAACGGCGAGATCGTCGCCGATTACGACGACCTCGGTCCCCTCTATGTCCGGAAGGGGATCAACTTTCTCCCCGTCGATTACCGGGGGTACGGCCGCTCCACCGGGACCCCCACGGTCACGGCGATGATGCGCGACTGCCACACGATCTTCGCGTACGTCAGGAACTGGCTTGCCGAAGAGGGGTATACGGGTCCCGTTATAGTCATGGGGCGGTCGCTGGGGAGCGCCTCGGCCCTCGAACTGGCGGCGCACTACCGGGACCGGATCGCGGGTCTCATCATCGAGAGCGGATTCGCCTACCTGATGCCGCTCCTCCGGCTGATCGGCGTATCCCCCGCCGGGATGGGGATCACCGAAGAGGACGGCTCCCACAATATTGAGAAGATCAGGACCTTTGACGGGCCCACGCTGATCATCCACGCCCAGTTCGACCAGATCATTCCCCTGAGCGACGGCGAGGCCCTCTACGAGGCATCGGCGGCCGAGGACAAGCGCCTCCTCGTAATCCCCGGGGCCGATCACAACACGATCTTCATCCGGGGCTTCCAGGAGTACATGGTGGCAATCGGTGATTTTCTCGCGCGGATCGTCGGCTGATCAACCCTCTTCGGAAGGATAGAAGCCGATCTCTCTTGCAAAGGAGAACTGCCGCTGCCAGGGGACGTACGGGTGGGTCCGGGAGATGATCTCTTCGCCCAGCCGTTCCAGCGACGCCTGATCGACGGCCACCGGGTGGTATCCGCCGATGAACCCCAGGTCGGGGGCGATGATCTCCGCCTTTCCCGGGAGGCAGTCGCAGTCGGCGCTGATCCTGACCAGGGCGTTGATGAGGACGGTCTTCTCTGCAATCCTCCGCCACACCGCCGCCGCGGTCTCCACCAGCTTTTCCTGGAAGACGCTCGGATCGGCCGAGAAGAAGATCTCCAGCGCCATCGCAGGACACTGGCCGATGCACTGGGCGCAGCCGATGCACAACTCCAGGTCGTACGTGGGCAGCTCGTCGCCGGAGATCTGCGCGGCCCCCGTGGGGCAGACATCGGCGCAGACGCCGCAGCGGGTGCACCGCTCCTCGATGAGGGAGGGCTTGGCGTCCGCGTGCATGCGCTGTTTCTGGGCCCGCGAGGCGAACCCCATGGAGAGATTCTTGATCGCCCCGCCGAACCCCGAGCCCAGGTGTCCCTTGAAGTGCGAGAAGATGACGAACCCCGCTGCCCGGTCGATGACCGATCCCGTCTGCACCGTGGAAAAGTGCATGAGGTCGCAGGGGATATCCACCACCTCGTTTCCTTCGAGGCCGTCCCCGATCACCACCTCGCAGCCGAGATGCTCCTCCGTGTACCCGTGCCCGGCCGCCGTTTCGAGAGAATCCTTCCCGTCGCGGCGCCCGCCGGAATAGAGGACCGTCGTGTCGAAGACGAAGGGACGCGCCCCGCCGGCCTGGAGCCACCTGACGACCTCCCGCGTATACACCGGCGGCAGGTGGCTGTCGTTCCCCCGCTCCCCCCAGTGCACTTTTACGCCGACGGCATCGCCCGCGCGAAAGGGGCGGCGCATCTTCGCGAGGAGATCTTTCAGGGCGGCGACGGCCTCCCGCTCTGACCCCCGTGCTTCGGAAAAGAGGGTATCCATGGGAGAAACCTTACTATACTTGTCTCTTTAAGAAAACGTGAAAAAGCAGGGGGGAGATGGTCAAAAAATAGGATCGGCTATTGACAAACCGGATCGAACGTGGTTCAGTGGCCATGGTACATGGGGGGGTATGAACAAAAGGAGCGGAATGGTGAGCAATCACGCACGAAGCCCTGTTTCTTGTCATGAGAGACAGGGCTTCGTGTTTGTGGGGACGGGGAAGGAAATAAGGCGTATCCCTAATTACTCGCGCCTGATGAAGAGCGTAGTTGTATCCAAAAGGAGAGACCAATCCGTTAAGAAATTATAATTTTTATCATTATGAAAGCCAGCGACCAACAATCTGTTGAATTTAGAATTTTAACCGCAGAGTTCTCATTGTATTCAAATCCTATTATTCTCATGATGCATTTCAAGGGCGGGAAAAGAGTTGAGGCGGCTCAGTGGTCGTTGGAAATTCAAAAAATGCTTCGTGGGATATATGAGAGCTTCAACATGCTCGAAGGAGTCATGAATCAGGCAAAACAGAAGAAAAATATTGTTATTGGTGGCGAACAGATTGATATGTCAAGTGAGCAGCTTTATTGGATGATGATTTACCTTGTTGATAACGCAATTTTAAGAATTTATGCTTGTTTGGATAAAATTGCACAAATGGTTCGATGCTTCCTTGAACATGATGACAATGGCGGTCCTTTAGAAGTTATATCGAGGTGTGGTTGTAGAGAATTGATGACAGAAAATAATTGTTCATTTGGAAGTCTGATGAATTATTTACGCGGGCAAGATGGTCGCTCACTAGAAGTTGTTCAGGCCTTGAAGGAGTTGGATAGTCATAAGAGCATACAAGAATTGAGAACCTATAGAAATTCATTTACACATCGACAACATAGTATAGATGCCACGATGGGGCTGGATCCAAAAGTGAAGGTAACATATAATCAACAAAATGGGTCTGTATCCACTATGTACAGTTTTGGCGGTGCTTTACCAACTGTAAACTGGTTCCGAGTTGAAATTGTGGCTGCAAATAATGCGATTGCCGAATGTGTTGACAAAATTGGTCGCATTATATTCCCCCGCGACTTTGAAATAAAGAATAAAGAGCCAGTTACTTAACTAAGGTTCTCGGTAAACATAAGAAGAAATGAGCGCCGTGCCATAACATGTGCGTCCACAGCGACGCACTAGACGGTGTATGACGGGCGCATTGGATTATATACAAATTAGGATGAAGCGAAATTGTCTGTGAAAACTTTGCTCAGAAAGCTCTTACCTTGGTTGTTGCTCACGTAACAGACCAAAATAAAAGGGGCTGACCTTATACAGGTCAGCCCCTTTGTGTGTTCATGGTGCCGAAGCCGGGACTTGAACTCGGACGGCCGTAAGCCACTACCCCTCAAGATAGCGTGTCTACCATATTCCACCGATTCGGCATTCGATTGGTCAGAAAAACGTTAATATCTATCATTCTGCCGTCAAATTAACGTATATTTGACAAATAGCCGTTAATTGTGTATGCTCTCCCCATGGCGACAAACAATGCTGTAAAAGACAGGATCAGGGTCCTCAAAATCCGATACGACCGGCTCCGGAAGGGGAAGGACTCGCTGCTTGCGATCATCGACGAGTCCGAACTTCCGGAAGGCGTTTTCAATTCGAACGCGATCGAGAATTCCACCCTGACGCTCAAGGAGACCGAGCATATCCTGCTCGAGCTTGCGGTTTCCCGCAACGTCTCGGTCCGGGAGGTCTTCGAGGCGAAGAATCTCGCGCGGGTGATGGAGTACACCAGAGGGAAGGCCGGCAAGACGGAGCTTTCCATAGAGATGATCCTCTTCCTGCACAGGATGCTGATGGGAAATATCAATGACGCCGTTGCGGGGCGGTTCCGCACGGCGGGTGAGTATGTCCGCGTGGGAACGCACATAGCTCCGCCACCGGAACGGGTGGAGGGCTTGGTGGAGTCGATCCTGCTGAACTATTCCGCGGATCAGACTGCCTACTTTGCCGATAAGATTGCAAGATTCCATCTTGATTTCGAGACGATCCACCCCTTCTGCGACGGGAATGGGAGGATGGGGCGCGTGATCATCAATTATCAGCTCATGCGGGCCGGTTTGCCCGGCATCATCCTACGGGATAAAGAGAAACAGGCGTACTATCGGGCATTCGGAGAATACCACGACTCAAAGAAGACCAGAGGTATGGAGAAACTGGTCACGCTGGCTGTGACGGAATCGCTCCATAAAAGGATTGCCTATCTTAACGGCGACCGGATAATCCCGCTCGCGGATTTTGCGCGGGCATACAAGAAATCAATTCACGCACTCCTCAATGCCGCCCGCAGGCAGACCATCCCGGCGTTCCGTGAAAAGGGCGTCTGGAAGATCGGCGATTATCAGCCGGGTTGAGGGGCAGGGCCGCAGGTTTCCCATCGTCGGATGTATGGCGAGGACCGCCCTGTTTTTCGGGGTTCCGTTGGCCCTCCGCCAGGTCAAAAGAAAAGGGGCTGATCTGTCAAGATCAGCCCCTCTGTGTATCCATGGTGCCGAAGCCGGGACTTGAACCCGGACGGCCGTAAGCCACTACCCCCTCAAGATAGCGTGTCTACCAAATTCCACCACTTCGGCATTCCGCCGGAACCTAGTTTCTTTCCGTGCTTTTGTCAACAGAAAAATCAATCGGTCTTCTCTTGTGCCGGTTTCGGCGCAGGAGTCGTGCCGTCACCGGTCGCGGCATTGTTTCCCGCGTCTGCCGGGACGGTTCTTTCGACACCGGGCGCGGAGGTCTCTTCCACTATCGAACCGCTGCTCTTATGGGTCGAAGCATACGCGAGCCAAAGGGACGTCAGCATGAAGAATATTGCGATGAAGGTGGTCACCTTCCCAAGGAACGTCCCCGGGCCGCTGCTCCCGAAGA
>JAFGSH010000252.1 GCA_016934695.1 Deltaproteobacteria bacterium | reverse complement strand
AGTAGACCTTCGTCCCCGTCGCCGCCAGTTCCAGGGACACCTGGATCCCGGCGATACCGCCCCCGACAACGAGGACGCCCGGCTGGACATCGATGATCCGCGCATCGAGGGGGGCCAGCAGACGGGAACGGTACACGGCCCCGTTCACGAGGGCCTTGGCCTTCGCCGTCGCCCTGTCCTCGTCCTCGATCACCCACGAGCACTGCTCCCGAATGTTGACGATGGTGAGGAGGTACTGGTTCAGGCCGGCTTTTTCCAGCACCTTGCGGAATGTCTTTTCATGCATGAGGGGAGAGCAGGCGGCAATGATAACGCGGTCCAGGTTGTATCTCGCGATACTCTCCTGGATCAGCTCCTGTCCGGGGGTCGAGCACATGAACTTGTACTCCTCGGCCAGCACGACACCGGGGAGGTTCCGGGCGAACTCGACCACCTCGGGAACCCGCACGGTCCTCGCGATATTCAGGCCGCAATCACAGACAAAGACCCCTATCCTGCTGCTCATACCACGCTCCTTCTCACTCCGGACTCTCCAGGCTCTCAAAAACCAGCTCGGTCACGTCCTTGACGGCTATCCTGTCCCCGGCACCCAGCGTCTTGACGCTGTCCTCCAGCATGGAGATACAGTACGGACACGCCGTGGCCAGTATCGCGGCCCCGGTTTCGATGGCCTCCTCGACCCGAAGATCGCTGAGCCGTTCCCCTTTTTCTCTCTCGGTCCACAGTCCGCCGCCGCCGCCGCCGCAGCACATCGCCTGTTCCCGTGTCCGCGGCATCTCCACAAAATCGATCCCGGGGATGGACTTCAAAACATCGCGGGGGGGAGCATAGATCCCGCTGTGTCTCCCCAGGTAACAGGGGTCGTGGTACGTCACCCGCGCCCCGCCGAGGTCCCGCGCCGGGATCAGCTTTTCTTCCCGGATCAGGTCGGCAAGGAGCTCCGTGATATGGATCACGTCATAGTTTTTCCCGTATTCCTTTGTGAAGGTGTAATAGCAGTGAGGGGAATTGACGATGATCCTGCGCACTCCGGCCGCATCGAAGATCTCCCGGTTGTTGGTCATAAGCCGCTCGAAGAGCTCCTCGTTTCCCACCTTTCTCACGCTTTCTCCGCAGCAGTTGACCTCCGCACCCGGCAGGCCCCAGCTGACTCCCGCGCGGTCGAGGAGGGCGGCGGTGGCACGGGCCACCCTGACGTTCCGGGGATCATAGCAGACCGTGCAGCAGGTGAAGTAGAGATACTCCGTGCCGGCCGCATACACGGGATAGCAATCCTGGCTCCAGTCGTTTCGCTTCTCCGGATCACCCGACCAGGGATTGCCGCGCGCTGAAAGGCTCCCCACAAAGGTGCGGAGGCTCTCGGGGAGGAGTCCCCCTTCCGAGTAGACCCGCCGTACCGCCCTGACGATATCGATGATCTCGACCCCCCGGGGGCATCGCAGGACACAGAAGTTGCAGGTGGAGCAGTCCCACATGAACTCCTCGATCCCGTCGAAGCCGAACTGCCCCTGCCTGATCAGCTTCCGGATATTGAAATCGGTCAGCGGACTCCACGGGCAGGTCCCGGTGCAGGTCCCGCACTGGTAACATTTCTTCAGGGCCTCGCCGCCGGCCTCTTCGATGGCCTGTGATATTTCAAGATAGGGTGTAACGGCTGATGCCATATAACTTTCCCCTCAGGTTTTCCTTGTGAGTCACCTCGCACGATATGAGCAAACATGCTTGTTTTTTGCAGGGCACTATAGCGGACCACGAAGGTTTTTTCAATAGAAACCCCCGGACGCATCCAGAATTTTCATAATTACAGATAGATCCGGGCAAAAGTGACTATTTACATGTATACGATTTTTACGAAGGCCAACGAGCATTCTATCACCCTGGACATACTTTGTGACAGCTTCGACACCACCTTTCGCATAGACATGGGATTCAGGACCCGGCGGCAGAACATGCGACGGTCAAAGTCACATGGCGGCGGGGAAAGTACACACTGAGATAGGGGGGTATGATATACCGTCCCGCGCTACACCGCCACCGGGTCTTTTCATCCATGGATGACCCAGCAATACATTGTCTTGGGCCGATCCTATACCACCCGATAATATGTAACATATTGTATAATATCAAAATATCCGGATAAACTGCACACGACTACGCAAAACAGTACTCTCCAGATCTCTGTACGATCCGGATGTGCTTGTCAGTTGTTGGATTCAGGGCACTCTAGAATAAAGCGAACTGTATTTCAGCTGAACAGGTTTCCATCACACCCGTAGGAAGCTCTGTCTTTAAGCCTTTCAGCTTCTGTGAAATCTTTACCCCTTACCCCTTCTCCATCACTTTTTCAGCCATAGCTTCCATTCACAGAAGTCGTCGTTATCAATTCCTTTTGTCCTCCTATATTCAATAGTTGGAATAGCTTTCCACGTCTCTTCCATAAACGCATCGCATTGTTTCACGCAACAGTCAAGTCCGAGACCCAACTCCACAAACATCTTCCCTGTCGGGCAAACCAGCGTTTGGGCAACTCCGTGATCGCCCTCAACCCACGCTTGATAACGTTCTCCCAATATGTCGCCACTGCGCCCCGTTTCATACATGATCGTAAACAAATCAGAAAGATCGATCCCTTTCTTCCGTAAATATGCCCCATACAGGCGCGCAGTGTGGATACCTTTTTGCCTCCCCCAGTCGACCGCCAGTTCTCGAGCTCTCTCAATCCCGAATTCTGCAATGAGCACTTCTACCCACCACTCGAAATAACTATGGAGCACCTGCAACCTTCTCTCCGCCAACAAACCGTCTGGGATAATTACCCTCGGGATGTCACGCCCCTTGTGCGTCGCGTACTTAGCCATCGTTCCTCCCTTTTATATGACCCGCTTTTTCTTGTTTGGATGACACCCTTTCTTTCACCAACAAGCGCTTGGCATCCTCTCTCGCGTCCTCAGAACATGTCCTTTTTGTCGACCCATGGAGGAATATATCTGTAGTACTCGATTTGGTTTGCCTTCTCCAGGCCCTCATATGTTGCCCTGGCCAATCGGATTCGTCCTCGCCTGTCTCTGTAAAGATTCCCCAAGCCCTTCTTTTCAAGATTGCTCAAGTATTCATCAAGCGTCTCATCGCCCACATCGATGAACTGCTTGAAGTCTTCCATGCTCATATGAAGCCCGGGATTAACCCGGTAATTCTCAGCGAGTAACTTGAGAACATCATCTTCGCCAGCCCCAGCCTTCCGGGGAGCCGTTCCCAACGGCATGGGAACTTTCAGCTCTTCATCTATGACCCGCGGCGGCACTTTGAGGTCCTCCATCATATTTTTGATCCCTTGCCTGTATATAAGAAGCATCAGCACCTCATTTGAACCACCCGCTATTTGCATCAATTTTGCGTCTCTCATCATCCTCTCAACAGGATAATACTTGGAAACGCCATTTCCTCCCATGCACTGAATCGCATCGATGGAAACCTGCAATGCACTGTCAGTATTGAATTTCTTTGCAATCGCCGCCTCAAGCGCCGTCTCTTTCCCAAGATCTGCACAATATGCGGCATAATACGTCAGCAGCCTCCCCAGTTGAAGCTTCCAGACCATATCTGCAACCTTGAACTGATTTGTCGCTATATCCCCCGTCAGTTGCCCGAACTGGACCCTCCGCTGCAGATGCTGCATGGTATATCTGATACACTCCCGAATCTGGCCCAGTGGACCGGCCGAGTTAACAATGCGCTCTACATTCAGCCCGCTCATCATCACAGACCAGCCGGAACCCTCCTCCCCGATCCTGTTCGCCACCGGAATCTT
>JAFGSH010000251.1 GCA_016934695.1 Deltaproteobacteria bacterium | reverse complement strand
TCCCCGCCGGGACGAGAGGGCCACTATTGCCACAAGATACCGATATCTCGAGGCATGTCTCACCACCTCCCGCCCCCGGCCGGTGCGCCTCAGTCGGGAACGCCGAGAAAACCGGTCAACTTCCACTCTTCCTGCGAAATTTTCACGGTACGATCAAGAAAGGCGGGGAATGCCCTGTCTGAAGACGCCTCAACCAGACCCGTCAGGTCTTGGGTCCCTCTCTGTCATCCCCAGCTTATCGAACCGGTAGCGGAGGGAGTCGAGGCTTATCCTGAGAAGTTTTGCAGCCTTTGTCTTGGATCCCCCCGTCTTCTGAAGCGCCCTTTTCATCAGGCCTCTCTCGAACTTCGCGACCTCTTCATTCAGATCGATCCCCTCCTCCGGGATGTCGACACCATCGGCCGCGGGGAACGTCGCCGCACCCGCCGCGGCCACCTCAAGGTTTTGGGGCAGGATGATATTGGTCGTCTCGAGGGCGACGCTCCTCTCGATAATATTCTCAAGCTCCCTCACATTCCCCGGGAAGGGATATTCGACGAGCAGTCCCATGGCGTATGGCGATATCTTTTTGATCTCCTTGTTATATTCCCTGGAATACTTCTCTATGAAATGATCCACCAGGAGGGGAATATCCTCCTTACGCTCACGCAGGGGGGGAACCTCCACGGGGATGACATTGAGGCGGTAGAAGAGGTCCTCACGAAAGGAGCCTCTCCGGACCAGTTCTTCCAGATCACGGTTCGTGGCTGAAATGATCCTGACGTCCACGCTGATGTCCCGCGCCCCCCCGATCCTCCTGAAGGTCTTTTCCTGTACCACCCTGAGAAGCTTGACCTGCAGAAAGGGAGAGAGTTCGCCGACCTCGTCGAGGAAGATGGTTCCCGTGTCCGCTACCTCAAAGAGCCCTGCCTTGTCGGTATATGCCCCGGTGAAGGAGCCCTTCATGTACCCGAAGAGTTCGCTTTCCAGGAGATTTTCCGGTATCCCGCCGCAATTGATCACGACAAAGGGCCCCTCCCTCCTGGAGCTGTTCTCATGGATGGCCCGGGCGACCAGCTCCTTCCCGGTGCCGCTCTCTCCCAGTATGAGAACATTGGCGGCGGTATCCGCCATCTTCTTGACAAGGGAGTACACCCCCAGCATCCCCTTACTCCTCCCCGTCATCTTCCCAAAGGAGACCGAGCTTTGCACATCCTTCATGAACTGCGCGTCCTCCTCGCCGGCCTCTTTCTTGCTCAGGGCATCCCGTACCAGACCCTTCAGATCATCCGGTTCAAAATTCTTCTCCAGATAATCGTACGCCCCTTCCTTCATCGCGGCGAGCGCCGTCTCTCCGGAGGCATACCCCGTAATCAGGATCGCCATGGTTTCCGGAGACAGTTCTTTCAATGCCTTGAGAAGATCGACCCCGTCCATCCCGGACATCTTCAGATCGGTGATAACAAGATCGAACTTGTGCTTCCTGCAGAGGGTCAGGGCCTCTTTCCCTCCCGGAGCCGTGTTCACATCGTACCCTTCCCTGGAGAGCATAATCTCGAGGTAGTCCCGCATCCCCTGATCGTCATCAACGACAAGAATTCGTGCCATCGGCAGTTCCTCCTCCGGGCTTCATTCCTCCGTCCGTCCGGCAACCGGCAGAATAATCGTGCATCGCGTTCCCTCGTTCACCTCGCTCTCGATCGTGAACACCCCTCCGTGGCTCTCGACGATCCTGTTGACGATCGCAAGCCCCAGCCCTGTTCCCTTCTCCTTGGTCGTGTAGAACGGCTCGCGCACGCTGTGGATCTGTTCCTCTCCGATGCCGCATCCGGTGTCGCTGACGGATATCTCGATGATCTCCCGATTGTCCGTATCGAGCCCTGACCGTGTCTGGATCTCCAGTGTTCCCCCGTCCGGCATCGCCTGAAACGCATTCAACACGATGTTCCACAGGGTCTGCCGTATCTCGCCGCCGTTTCCGTACACCTCATTTCCGGCGCATAGATTCTTGATAATACTGACCTCTTTGTTCCAGCCGGGGGAGAATTGCGCGGATTCGAGCACCTCGTCGATGATCTCCCCGACATCGACCATAGCGCGGTTCAGGGTATCCGGCCTGGCAAAGAGGAGAAAATCCCGCACGAGGTTCTCCAGTTGATCCTTCCCCATGAGGATGATCTCCATCAGCTTCCTGTCCGAATCCTTCAGATCGAGACCTTCCATCAGGAGCCTGATGGAGCCGCTGATCGATGCGAGGGGGTTCCTCAGTTCGTGCGCCAGCATCGCCGACATCTCTCCCATCAGCGCCAGTTTCCTGTTCTTCTCGATTTCCCGCTCCATCTCCTTGACGGATGTCAGGTCCTGGAATATGAATATTCTCCCGATACCATTGCCCCCGGGGTCGATCAGGGGATAGATCGAGAATCCCAGTGTCGCATCACTGCCGTTCGACGACAGGGTGATCTCGAGACGGCGTTCCAGCAACGGGTTGACGCCGTCTTCTCTCATCCTCTCCATCGCCCCGGAAAAATCGGGGAAGATATCGTCGATACTCCTGCCGACGGCATCGCGGGATGCGACCCCGGTAATCTGCTCGGCTGCCCGGTTAAAGGTCTTGATCCCCCCCCCCAGATCGACCGTCATGATACCGGACCCCACCGACTCAACGATACTCTGGTGGAGTATCCCCAGCTGGTCGAAAGCGCTTTCCTTCTCGGAAAGGAGCGTCTTCGTCTGCCGCTCTATCTCCACCAGAAAACTGGCCAGAAGGGCCACGACATAGAAAGAGATGACATGGACACATATCCTCAGGAATACGTGCCCCGCCTCGAAGGCGTACCGGTACGACTCATGGTGCAGCGGCTGGATAAGACCGTAGAATTCAAGGTCCACCAGAAGCCCGTACAGGATGGCGCTGACAGAGGCGATGAAGAGCCCCCCCTTCCTGCCGAGAAAGAGGACGGAATATATGATGATGAGGGGATACAGTGCGGAATAGACGCTCTCGATCCCCCCCGTCACATAGACGAGAACGGTCACCAGCAGGATATCACAGATACTCTGGATATATACATTCGCGGCAACGTTTTTTATTGACTTCAGGATGAAGACGTACACAATGGAGAGGAAATAGGTCGTTATGATGATGATATAGATCGCACGGATGGACGCCGGGGACAGCGACTCGGGCATCCTGGACTGGACAATGGCCGCAAGAACGAGCAGGAACGAGGCGATCACGACCCTGAAAAACATCAGCCGCTGTACACGGGGTTCTCTGTGTCCCTGCTGGTTGCCCCTCACTCGGCATCTCCTCGGCACAAAGACTGATCTGGGAAACCCTTGAGCAGTGTTTTGGTCAACCCGTCAGCCGTAAAGGGTGAACAATGCCTCTTCGAAGGCCCGTCATCCCCCTGCTTACAGCACTCATCGCCGGGATAACCGCCGGGAGCCGTGCGGACATACCCGGTACCCTGGCGCTTACGGCACTGGCGGCAATCCTCGCAGTCCTGCTCTTCCTGGTTGCCACAGGCAGCAAGAACCGTGCCTTCCCCTGCCTGCTTGCATCCCTCTTCCTGCTGGGTGTCCTCACGGTGCAACTGTATCTTCAGCCGCACGCGGGCAGGGATCACATCGCGCGTCACGCAGGGGAGGACCGGTTGACCGTTGAAGGGATGGTGTGCGCCCCTCCCCGGATCATGCCGGGAAAGACCCGCCTTGTCATCGATACCAGAAGGCTCATCCGAGACGGGGGTGCCGTTCCCGTGAGGGGAAAGATACTCCTTTCCGTCAAAGATAGCAATAATGTATTCAGATACGGCAATTACATCAGGGCATCGACACGGTTGAAAAAACCGCGCAGCTTCGACAATCCCGGCGGCTTCGACTACGAGCGGTATCTCCTCTACCGGGGGATTCGCCTCCACGGGTATGTCGGCAGGTCCTCGGAGATCGTCATCATGCGACAGCGCGCCGGGGGATACCTCCGGACGCGGATAGAGCGGTACCGCTCCCTCATCAGGGAACGCATCCTGGAGGGTGCCCCCACCCTCGAAGGCAGTGTGCTGCAGGCCCTCATCCTGGGGGAAAAGGAGGCGATCCCGGAGGATATTATCCGGGGCTTCAACCGCGCGGGGGTATCGCACATCCTCGCCATATCGGGGCTCCACGTGGGGATTGTCGCCTTCATCTGCCTTGCCGCCGCACGGGCCCTCATGAGGTCTTCCGAACAGTTCCTCCTGCGATACAACATATTCAAGGTATCCGCCCTGTGTTCCATCGTCCCCGTCATCGGATACGCCTTCATCGCGGGGCTTCGTATATCGACCATACGGGCCGTCATCATGATCCTCTGCTACCTCGCTGCACTCCTTATCGGGAGGGGACGTGATCTCTTGAACATACTGGCATTCGCCGCGTTCCTGATCCTCGTCATCAGTCCGGCGTCCCTCTTCGATGTCTCCTTTCAGCTCTCCTTTACAGCGGTCGCCGCCATCCTGCTGGTGACTCCGGCGCTGAGCAGCGTGATCCCCCGGGTGGCCGGGGAGGGAATCTTCCGGAGGGGGATGAACGCTGTAGTGCTCTTTATCCTGGTCAGCCTCGCCGCCGTGATCGGCACCGCCCCCCTCATCGCCCTCTACTTCAACCGGATCTCGACCGTCACGCTCCTCTCCAACCTGCTTGTCATTCCGATTATCGGATTCGCCGTCCTCCCCCTGGGAATGCTCCTCACCGTGACGGCCCCCTTTGCCCCGGTTGCATCGGTCCTCATCGCGGTGGCCTCTTTCTTCATACGGATTACCACCTCCATTATCGAATTTCTCTCCTCCTTCCCCTTTGCGAGCATCCCGGTGACGACCCCGACATTTCCGGAGATCGCCCTCTATTACCTCTGCGTTCTCACGGGGGTGCGACTGATCAATAGGTGGAGATCAAAGGAATGCGAGACGTCCTACGCCGCTCCTTCCCCTTCCCTGACCGAACGCCTCAAGGAACGGTACCGAGCCAGAGAACGAATTCTGCTGATCTCCTTCCTAGGCCTGATCACCCTCTTCTTCATCGCCGATGCCTTCTGCACAAACCTGCGCTCCGCCGGACGCAGACACCTCGAGGTGACCTTCATCGATGTGGGACAGGGGAGCTCCACGCTGCTGCAATTCCCCGGAGGAGACGTCATGCTGGTGGACGGCGGCGGCTTCTACGACAGGACCTTCGATCTGGGACGGTACGTGGTGGGCCCTTACCTGTGGCGCGAAAAAATCAGGAAGATCGACATCATGGTCCTCACACACCCCGACCAGGACCACATCGGCGGCCTCCCCTTCCTGGCCAAGAACTTCACGGTAGGGGAGTTCTGGTCGAACGGTCAGGAGTCGGAGAACGAATCCTGCCTGATGCTGCAGAAGGTCATCAGGGAGAAGGGGATCCCTCACCGGATCGTCGGCACAGACGTGCCGGAGTGTACAGTTGGGGGAGTCTCCATCAAGATCCTCGGGCCGGATCGATCCCCCCCGGGGCGAGAGCTTCCCTTTCCTGGTTCCAACTACAACGACAACGGGATCGTCATGAAGATAACCTTCGGCAGGAGGAGCATCCTCCTCCCCGCCGATATATCGGGCCTCGTTGAGGAACGGCTCATTGCCTCCGGCCACGATCTGGAAGCCGACATCCTGATGGCGCCCCACCACGGAGGGCATACATCGAGCACCCTCCTCTTCCTGAGAGCGGTCAGACCGAAAATCGCCGTCATCAGCTGCGGCCCGGACAACACGTTCGGCTTTCCCCATCCCGACGTCCTCGACCGGTACGCCCGTGCGGGGGCGCGAATACTTCGGACGGACAGAGACGGGGCGGTGATCGTCCGGACAGACGGGGAGACACTGGACGTCATCCGACCCCGATGAGACCCGCTCCGGAGGGGAAAAACGCCCGATTTTTCCCGGATTGTCTCCTTTCCATTTTGCCTTTTCTTCCAATATATGTTAGTGGTTTTCCGTTCAATTCACGGGAGATCGCACGCAATGGCAAAGATAACTTCGATACGGGGATTTCGCGACATACTGCCGGAGGAGACGCCGAGGTGGCAGCGCGTCGAGGAGAAGATCCGCAAGATATTCTTCGACTTCGGCATCCAGGAGATACGGATCCCCGTCCTGGAGAAGACCGAACTCTTCAAGCGGGGGATCGGAGAGACCACCGACATCGTCGAAAAGGAGATGTACACCTTCCTCGACCGGGGGCATGAGTACCTGACGATGCGCCCCGAGGCGACCGCCTCCGTCATCCGCGC
>JAFGSH010000250.1 GCA_016934695.1 Deltaproteobacteria bacterium | reverse complement strand
AAGAAGACGGGATTGATCGTCACCGGCTTCTCCGGGGAGAGGGTGATCTGCGGCACGTAGGGAGGGAGGAACGTCCTGACCATCCCTTCATCCGGGACAGCCACCGGCATCATCGTGTGGGAGAGGACGAAGCCGTCGTAGCAGACCATCACCGGAAGAAAGATCTCTTCGGCGATCCGGTAGGCCTGGAGGACGGTGTCGAGGATTTCCTGGTTGTCACGGCAGTAGATCTGTATCCACCCCGTATCCCGCTGTGAGAACGAGTCCTGCTGGTCGTTGAAGATCGACCAGGGAGCGCCGACGCCCCGGTTGACACAGCACATGACGACCGGGAGGCGGGAGCCCGCCGCCCAGTGCAGCTGTTCGTGCATATAGAGGAGACCGTTGGAACTGGTTGCCGTAAAGACCCGGGCCCCCACGGTGGAGGCCGATATGCAGACGGTGAGAGAGGAGTGTTCCGATTCCACCCGGACGTATTCCGCCTTCAGTTCTCCGCTCTCCACATATTCAGACAGGACCTCGGCCAGTTTGGTCTGCGGCGTGATGGGATAGGCCGCTATGACGCCGGGCCGTGCCAGTTTCACCGCCAGGGCCGCCGCCTCGTTCCCCATGATGATGCGGACGTCACTCATCGATATCCACCTCCCGTACCATCTGTATCGCGTTGGGAGGGCATTCCTCCGCACAGATCCCGCACCCCTTGCAGTAATCCATGTCGATGACCACCGGAATCGTCATGGTGACGATTCCCTCAGGACAGTAGAGCCAGCAGAGGAAGCAGGCCTCTTTTCCCTTGACCTCCGGGATGCACTTGGCGGGATCAATCACGGGGCGCAGGTCCCGCCACTCTCCCGTCCTCCCCGCTTCACCCGGGGCCGGTGTACAGATTCCCGATATATTCGTGTCAATCTTTTCCATTGCCCTCCCAGACCTCGGTTCTCTCATAGGCCGTCTTGATAGCCTGAAAATTAAAGGCCGCCCTGCTCCGCGGCATCTTTTTCTTGATGCCCTCTTCGATGCTCTCGAGAGAGACCAGTCCCGATGCCCTGCAGAACCCTCCGAGGAGCGGCGTGTTGACGATAGGGGCTCCACCCATGCTGAGGTGGTGTTCCCAGGCGATCCCGGCTGCGTCGACCGTTGCCACGGAGAAACACCCTTTGATTCCGACCTCCTCCGGTTTCAGGGGGGTATTGATGATCACGATCCCCCCCCTCTTGAGCATATCCTCACCGGTCGCGAGCTCAAGGAGGGACGGGTCGAGGATAACGGTGATGTCGGCTGGCGCGACCTGCGAGAAGGTCCTGACCGGTTCGTCCGCAATTCGTGTCGAGGCGGTGAGTGGTGCGCCCCTCCGCTCCGGACCGAAGGTGGGGGCGGAGGTAACGCCCCGGAAGCCGTGGATATAGGCTGCCTCGGCCAGTATCTGGGCTGCAAGGACCACGCCCTGACCACCCCTCCCGTGCCATAGTATTTCGTGCATTGCCATCGGATTTCCTCACAAAAAAGGCCATGAAGCTTTCGCTCATGGCCTTTTGAACTTTATCTGCTGTTGCGTTACATGACAGTGACGACAGGCCGCGGGCGGGTTATGTGCCCGCTAAGGACGAGGCTAAGCAAGAAGAGTACATTCAAAAGCACTGCGTATAACCACCCTGTCATCGGATATGTCCTTTTTGAAAATTGGTATCCCTCCTACACCGGGTGCACCGAAAAGTCAACGGAAAATGTGCGACTTCCGGGACCGGATGAAAAAAAGAGTGCCGGGGGGTCATGCGATATCCATCTGTTGTATCTCCCCTTCCAGTTTTTCGAGGAGGGGAGGAAAGGTGCGGGGATTGAGCGCCGACAGGGGAATCGCATCGAATCTCCGGCAGAGGTTGCTTAGGACAACCTCTCCTTCGGTGAAGCGATCGATCTTGTTGAATACACGCAGGTACGGTTTCCCTTTCAGGTCGAGGTCCTCCAGAATCCGGTCCACGGCGAGGATCTGTTCTTCAAAGGAAGGGTTGCTCACATCGATGACGTGGAGGAGGAGATCGGCCTCCTCCAGCTCCTCCAGGGTGGCGCGGAAGGCGGCGGCGAGTTCCTTCGGGAGGTTCCGTATGAATCCCACCGTGTCCGTGATAATCGCCTCGCGCTCCCGGGGGAAGCGGAGCCGCGAACTCTTCGGGTCCAGCGTGGCGAAGAGGAGATCCTCGGTCAGGACGGTGCTCTGGGTCAGGGCGTTGAGGAGGGTCGACTTTCCCGTGTTGGTATAGCCGACGATGGAGATGACCGGGAGCCCTCGTCTGTGGCGGAGTCTACGCCGCTGACCCCTCCCCTTCCGGACATCCTTCAGTTCTTTTTTCAGACGTCCGATCCGTTCGCGCACCCGGCGACGGTTGATCTCGAGTTTCGTCTCCCCCGGACCGGTTCCGCCGATCCCGCCGGTGAGGCGCGACATGGCCGTGTTCTTCGTGGCGAGCCGGGGGAGGAGATACTGGAGCTGGGCCAGTTCGACCTGGATCTTTCCCTCGCGGCTGTGGGCGCGGCGGGCGAAGATGTCCAGTATCAATTGGGACCGGTCTATCACCTTCAGATCGGTAAAATCGGTGATGGAACGGATCTGGGCGGGGGAGAGCTCATGGTCGAAGATCAGGAGCCCCGCCCCGATCTGGAGCGCCCGTATGACGACGTCGGAGAGTCTTCCCCTTCCCATCAGGTACCGGGGGTCGTAGTCATGGCGATGCTGAATGACGATATCGAGGGCCTCCACACCGGATGAACGGGCCAGTTCCCGCAGTTCCTCCAGTGAACCCCGGCTGTCGAAGAGGGGGTCGGTCTCGACCCGGATCAGGATGGCCCCCTCGGCGGCGCCCACCCTCCGCGTCCGGCTGCTCCGTGCGAACTCTTCCTCCAGGGCCTGGATGAATTCACTGAAATTCAGATCCACCGTGAAGACGGGGAGCGGGTCCATGAGGAGCCAGTAAGCCCCCCCGGGATTTTCGGGGATGAGGTGCGCCGAGTACATCCTGCCGGGGAGGCCGCTCTCTTCGACCTCGATCGCCGAGACCATATCGAGGCGGAGGAGGGCAAGGTCGGTCAGGTCGTCCTCGGTCAGTTTCTCGCCGCCGAGGTGGGTGTGAATGAGGCGCAGCCCCTTGAGCCGCATTGACGCGGAACGAATTCCATCGAGGGCGGGGATGATGATCTGCCGGTGGTCACCGACGATGACGCGGGCGACCTCTCCCCGGCGGCTGACCAGGACGCCGATCTGCCGGCCCAGCCGGCGGGACAGTGCCGCGATCTCCCGTGCCACCTCGTTTGTCACGATCCTGTCCGGGGGGATCCTTCTGCGGTAGAGGCGTTGTATATCCCTGATGTCCGACGGCTTGATACCGTCGATATTTCCCTGGATTCTGTCTATGGCGGCATCCTTTCCGGACGGGATAGTACCATAAAAGGAGAGGAGAGAAAACTATACTCACCGGTAAAAAGGCCCCGGGGAAGGTTCCCCCGGGGCCGTACCGCTTGTGCCGGAGCGCGGTGACCGCGCCCGCTGGATCTAGAAGGTCAGCGTCAGCTTGTGCATGACGAGATAATCGTTAGCGACTTCCGCGTCTCTATCGGCACCCTTGTACCAGCCGCCGGCCCAGAAATGGCCGAAACCGACCAGGTACTCGAGATTGTCGAACAGTTGGTACGTCGCGGTGACATCGAGCTCTTCCCCCATATCTTTATCAACCGCATTCCACTGCTCGTCGGCCCTGGCGTACGTGAGGGACACGAAGAGGTCGAGCTTCGGCATCGGCGTGATACCCGCGTAGAGCTGATAGAGCCAGGCGTTGCGCATCGTGTCGCCGGTGGTGTTGCCGCCGAGGCCCGCGCCGAGGTCGTGGCCGGACCACTTCACCAGGTCATCGTTCCAGAGGATCAGGCAGGGATTGTAGTCCGAACCGGAAAAACCGGCCTCATATTGGTCGTCCGTGCCGGGATCGTCTCCCTGGACAAAGGCGATCTGGCCGCCGATGTACGCATTCCCCATGGTGTACTTCGCGTTGATGTAGGCGGACCAGGAGTCGAGATCAATATCCTCGGCAAGGGGTAAGAGATCCTTGACCCACTGGTCCCACTCGATATAGTTCCCGAAGGAGTAGATCGCCTCGGCCTCTATGGAGAGGTTGCCCGCCCTGTACTTGAGGTACGGAAGGAGGGCACAGTAAGACGTGTCTAAGATGGGTTTCAGGTCGGCGTAGTCGAAATACCAGACGAGGAGACCGGCCTCCCCCCCCGCAAGGGGTTTGACGACATACAGCTGGTATTCGTCCATATCAAGGTCCGTATAGGCTGTTCCCCGGTCACCCTCGTAGTACTTCGCGATGCTGGCGCCGACGACCCACCCCTTGATCATGGTCTGCCAGGCGATCAGTGCGCCGTCGTATTCCTCATCGCCGAAGGCCGTTCCCCAGAGCCCGTCCTGCTGATAGCCGATCCGGAACCTCCCGTATTTCGTGGATGCATCGAGATAGGCGCGGTCGAAATCGATGTTGTCGTCGTCCCTTCCCGTATCGTACTCGCGGGGTCCTCCGGGGGTGTCCCAGTACCCCTCCAGGGCGTCGAAGCGGGTGATCAGCCTGAGGCTCGGGCTGACAATATATTCAGCCTGAATCCGGAGGCGGGTGTTATACCACGCGCTGGAAGAGCCGTTTGTGACGGTCTCTTCTTCCATCAGGTCGCCGTTGTCATCGTACCAGCCTGCGACATAGAAACTCCCGCTGACGCTCAGGTCTGTCGCCATGACGGAGGGGGCGAGTGCCACCATCAGACTCAGTACGAGAAATACCCCCACACATTTCTTCATTATCCATTCCTCCTATGGTAACCGGTGCTTGTTTGTGCCGTTAAAAAAGGCCCCGGAGGATGATTCCCCCGGGGCCCGTTTTGCTTTATCGGTGTATCGGGTTCACACCCGGCAGTACCGATTACTAGAAGCTGAGCGTCAGCTTGTGCATCACGACGTAGTCGTTCTCGACCTCATCATTCGAGTTGGTCTTGTAGGCATCGCCGGCCATGAAGTAGCCGAAGCCGACCATGTACTCGAGGTTGTCGAAGACCTTGTAGGTCGCCGTGATATCGATTTCCTGACCGTACTCGTCATCTTCAAAATTTTCATCCTCATCCACCTTGGCAAAGGTGTAGGAGGCGAAGAGATCGAGACCCTTCATGGGGGCAAATCCCGCGTAGACCTGATACAGCCACGCATTGGCCATCGCGTCGCCGGTGGTGGGACCGTGACCGAGGTTCTGACCCGACCATTTGACCTGATCGTCGTTCCAGAGGATCAGACAGGGGTTGTAGTCGGAACCCGTGAGACCGGATTCGTCCTCGTCGTTCGTATTGGGATCGTCACCCCGCACCCAGGCGACCTGGCCGCCCACATAGGCGTTTCCGAGGAAGACCTTGGCGTTAATATAGGCGGAGAGACCGTCTCTGTCGACATCATCCAAGGGAATACCGTCATCCCATTCACGGCTTTTCCCCCAGATGTAATCAACCTCGGCCTCGACGTAGACGTTCCCGAACTTCGCCTTCATATAGGGCTCGAGGATATAGCAGTTCATGTCGAATCCCGCAGGTTTCCACGCGGCATAGTCGAGATAGACAAAGAGGAGACCCGCGACGCCGCCCTTGAAGGGTTTGACGACGTACAGCATGGGCTTATCGTTGTCGGCATCGGTCAGGTCGGTACCCTGGTCATTTTCCTGGGCTTTCTCGAGGATGGCACCGAAGAGCCAGCCGCCGATCATTTTCGACCACTGCATTCTGGGGACATCATCTTCCGCGTCGCAGAAGACCGTACCCCAGGCGCCGCCCGCTTTGTGGCCGATCTCGAACTTACCGTACTTGGAGTTGAACACCATGTAGGCGCGGTCGAAGTCGATGTTGTCGTCATCCCTGCCGGGATCGTATTCCGCCGGTCCACCCGGGGCGTTCCAGTAGCCTTCCAGGGCGTCGAAGCGGGTGATCAACTGGATCGCCGGATTGACTTGGAATACCGTCTGGACCCGGAGGCGGGTGTTGTACCATGCACTGGATGAACCTTGCGCGCCTGCCTCTTCTTCCAACAGATCGCCATTGTCATCATAATAACCCGCAACGTAGAAACTACCGCTTACGCTCACATCCGTCGCGGCGGCGGGCATGGCGAATGCCAGTACCAAGCTCAGCGCGAGCAATCCGAGAAACAACTTTTTCATATCTTTTCCTCCTGTTGTGTTATAGTCTTAAACCCTTATGTCTGTCTTTCATTCCATGCTTTCCGGTCTTCTGCTTTCCGCAATCACCCCCCTTCCCGCATGTTCCCGGGGCGCACCGCACCCCTGAGATGATAGAAACTGGTTTGTCACTAGCACTATGGTGAGCCCAATGTCAAGATATTTTTGTACTATTTCGCCGGTTATTTGCGCCCCCGGCGGCACACCCGTCCCCGGAGTGTCCGGTCATCCTTCCCGGAGGGAGTTCAAAAATACTTCCGTTATTTCGAGCAGTTCATCCATTGTTTCCACCGAAACGGCCGCTTT
>JAFGSH010000249.1 GCA_016934695.1 Deltaproteobacteria bacterium | reverse complement strand
GGCCGCGCCGGTGGAACGGTACGGGAATATCCCCATGGGGATCACCGCCGAGAATCTCGTGGAGCTTCACAACATCCCCCGTGAGGAACAGGATCGCTTCTCCCTGCGGAGTCAGCAACTGGCGGTCAAAGCGATCGAAAACGGCGATTTCAAGGCAGAGATCGTCCCCGTCCGGTACGAGAAGGACGACGGGACGATTGGAATATTCGCCGTCGATGAATTCCCCCGGAAGGACACAACCATGGAGGGACTGGCAAAACTCAAACCCGTATTCAAGAAGGATGGGACGGTTACGGCGGGGAGTTCGTCGGGGAGAAACGACGGCGCAGCGGTCTGCCTCATCATGTCGCGGGAGAAGGCCGAGGAACTGGGGGTAACACCCCGGGCACGGATCCTGAGTTGTGGTCTCGCCGGTGTCGATCCCCGGATCATGGGTCGGGGGCCTGTCCCCTCAACCGCCATCGCGATGAAGAAGGCGGGCATGACTCTTACAGACATGGAGATCGTGGAACTGAATGAGGCCTTTGCCGGCCAGAGCCTCGCCTGCATGCGCGAATGGAAGGAGATGTACGGGATCGACGATGAATGGCTCGATACCCATGTCAACCTCTGGGGCGGAGCGATCGCCCTCGGACACCCTCTCGGCGCCAGCGGCTGCATTATCACGACGAAGCTCTTCTACGGCCTGGAACGCATGCAGAAACGGTACGGCCTGGCTACCCTCTGCTGCGGCGGCGGCATCGGAGGGGCGATCATCATCGAACGGCTCGATGGGCGGGAAGGAGGTGCCCAGTGAAGGAAACGGTATTTGTCAGTGCGGTGAGGACACCGATCGGAAGGTATATGGGTTCGCTCAAGACCGTCAGGATTCAGGACTTGGCGGCACATACCATGAAGGCGGCGATCGACCGGGCGGGGATCGATTCGGGCGCCCTCGACATGAGCATCTACAGCCAGTCGATGCAGAGCAGCCTCCCCGCAAATGTGGGACGGCACGCCTGGACCCTGGCCGGCCTGAGCGAAGACCCGGCGGGATATACCCTAAATACCCTGTGCGCCGGTGCCCTCCAGACGATGATCAGCGGTTTCAACAAGATCGTCGGGGAAGAATACCAGGGCATGCTGGTCGGCGGTGTGGAGAGCTACAGCCTGGCTCACTGCTATCTCTTCCATCCGCGGTACGAGTTCGGACCCCACAGCCTCTGCTTCAATGATTCGAAGCTGGAGCTCGAGACGAACGCCCAGCCCGATGAACAATACGGTGAGCTGACGGCGGCCACCCTGGCCGACATGATCGCCGGTCGATACGGATTTGCCCGGTCTGTCCTGGACGCCTATACGTTGTGTGAGCAGGAGAAGGCACTTGTGGCGATCGCGAGCGGCCGGATTGCGGCACAGATTGAACCGGTGACCATCAAGCAGAGGAAGAAGGAAATTGTCGTCGATGTGGACGAACTGCCGGAAGATGTGGCGATGGAGGAACTGATGGCACTGGAAGCGGACAATGACGGCGGGACGGCGACGGACGCCAATGTAGCCCCCTGGGCGGACGGGGCGGCATCGCTGGTCATGCTGTCGGCAGAACGGGCGCAGGAGCTGGGGGCGAAGCCCCTGGCGAGGATGCTCGGGTTCGGGATCGCGGCCGGGAATCCGACGCTCCCCGAGCTGACGGCGGTCCGGTCGATGGAGAATGCCCTCGACATGTGCGGGCTGAGAATCGATGAGGTGAATTTCTTCGATATCCACACCCCCTCGGCAGCCTACGGCATTACGATAGAGGACATGCTCGGCGAAGCGGCTGTCGGGAAGGTGAATGTGGACGGGAGCGCACTTGCCTTTGGCCATCCCGGAGCGGCTACCGGGGCGATTCTCGCGACCGGTATGATCCATCGGCTGGCGGGGGACAAGGGCAGCAGGGGCTTGATCAATGTCGGTGCCCTGGGAGGACAGGCCCTCTCCATAATCGTCGAGGGATATTGAGATCACAATTGAGGATTATGAGTATAGCATAACGCATAAAACAAAGCACATAACACAGAGAGATAAGAAGGAGGTACCGGGTTTATGGATTTTGCATTGACGGAAGAGCAACAGATGCTCCAGGATATGGCGAAGAACTTTGCCGAGGGGGAGATTGCCCCCCACGTCGACGAGGATGAAGAGAACCACCACTGGCGAAAAGAGATATACGACCAGATGGCCGAACTGGGATTCTTCGGTTTCAGTATCGACGAGGAGTACGGCGGAAACGGCATGGGATTTGTCGAAGGGGCGCTGGCAATCGAGCAGGTGGCCAAGGTTCATACCTCATGGCGGATGGCCTTCAACATGCAGGACTGGGGACCGGCCCTGACGATCCAGAAATTCGGAACCGAAGAGCAGAAGCGGGCGTATATCCCGAAGTTCGTGAGCGGTGAATACATCGGCAGTTTCGCCATGACGGAACCCGATTTCGGCTCAGACGTAGCCGGGATGAAATGCCGCGCTGAAGATAAGGGAGATCGCTTTCTTATCAACGGCAATAAGATGTTTATCACGAACGGATCGATCTGTGACTACGGTCTTCTGTACGTCAAGACCGACAAGGACGCCGGGGCCAAAGGGGTGACCTGCCTCATTATGGACTACAGCCTTCCGGGGATCACCCGCACAAAGATGACGGAGAAGGTGGGACTGTGGGCCTCCGATACGGGAGAACTGACCTTTGAGAACGTCGAGGTCCCCAAGGAAATGGTCCTGGGCGAGGTGAATAAGGGATTCGGGATCTGTATGACACAGCTCAACGCCACGCGCCTCGGCTGCGCGGCCGGTGGGCTGGGACTGTCCGGTGCCTGTCTGGAGGCCTCGGTCCAGTATGCCACCGAACGGAACCAGTTCGGAAAACCGATCGGGAAGTACCAGCTGATCCAGCAGCAGATCGCCGAGATGAAAATGGAGCACGAGGCATTGGCGGCCCTGGTGTACAAGGCGGCGTGGTTGAAAGATCACAACCTCCCCAACGTGATGGAGACCTCCATGGCTAAACTGTTCTCGGCAAAGGCGGCTGTCCATGCGGCCAATGAGTGCATGAAGCTCCACGGGTCCTTCGGCTATTCGACGGAATACCCCTGTGGAAGGTTTTTAAGGGATTGCAAGCAGTTCGAGACCCTGGAGGGGACCTCGAACATGCATACGATGATCGTCGCGAATGCGACTCTGGGATATGCCCAGAACAGGGTATAATGGTCATACGAAAAAGCTGCTCAGGTTGTTCGCGGTTCACAGACTCGATATTGTGCTGAATCGATGTTGTTTTGCGGTGTTCACCTTCTGTGATGTTTCTCTGTGAACCGTGAACCTGATCAGGTATCAACCGGGCCGGAGTTGTTATGCAGGGATGCGTACAGGTTTACACGGGAGACGGAAAAGGAAAGACGACGGCGGCCCTGGGGCTTGCCCTGCGGGCGGCCGGCGCCGGGCTGAAGGTGTACCTGGCGCAGTTCGTCAAGGGGATGCACTACAGTGAGCTTGATGCCCTCGAACGATTCAGTGATGCCATCACGGTGCGGCAGTACGGCCGTGACTGCTTTATATACAAGACCCCCAAAGCGGAGGACATACAGGCGGCCCGGGAAGGACTCGAGGAGACCCGCCGCATCATGACTTCCGGCGCCTACGATATGATCATCCTCGACGAGGCCAATATCGCAACCTATTACAATCTCTTTTCGGTGGACGATCTGCTCGCATTCATCGATGCCCGGCCTCCCGGTGTCGAGGTGGTCATCACGGGGAGGCGCGCCGATGAGCGTATCATCGAGCGGGCCGATCTCGTCACGGAGATGAAGGAGATCAAGCACTACTACACGAAAGGGGTACAGGCCCGCGACGGCATAGAAAAGTAATATCAGTACTAAGGAGACTAGTCCAATGAAGATCTTGTGTGTGGACCACATCGGCATCGCAGCCGAAAGCATGGACGGAAGTGTGAACTTTTATACGCAGGTACTGGGTCTTGAGGCGACGGGGATCGAAGAAGTTGCCGAACAGAAGGTCCGGACCTCCTTTCTCCCCGTAGGGGAATC
>JAFGSH010000248.1 GCA_016934695.1 Deltaproteobacteria bacterium | reverse complement strand
GATCAACAGGACGCTGCAGCCGGGAGAACAGAAGCTGCTCGAGTGGGTTGTTTCGGATCCGGCTGAAGAGCGAACGGCGATGCGCTGAAGAGGCGAAGCGGCAAAAAAAGCAAGAAGGAGGAACGACCATGAAGACGATTGGAGATCTGTATCAGACTGCGGACTGGAAGTCCGAGAAGCATGTCCCCGTTATCGAATGTCCCGACAGTGTTGCCGCGGACGAGATGTTCGATGTCACGGTATCGCTGGGCAAGGAAGTCGCCCACCCCAACACCACGGAGCACCACATCCGGTGGATCCAGCTCTTCTTCCATCCCGAGGGGGAGAAGTTCGCCTACCAGGTCGGGAACTTCGAGTTCAACGCCCACGGGGAGAGCGTGGAGGGGGCGAATCAGGGGCCCGTCTACACCAATCACTCGGTGGCGGCCCGCATGAAGGTCAAGAAGCCGGGGGTGCTCCACGCCACGGCATTCTGCAATATCCACGGGTTGTGGGAGAGCAGCAAGGAGCTCGGGATACGCTGATCGTTTCACGCGGAATATGAAGGGAGGCAGTACGATGAGTACCATCGCGGTTATCATCACGGACCTGTTCGAGGACTCGGAATATGCGCAGCCGGCGGCGGCATTCAGAAAGGCGGGGCACACGCTCGTCCACGTGGGGCTGAAGGCCGGGGAGACGGTCAGGGGGAAGAAACAGGGAACGCCGGTGGATATCGACCGAGGGGTGAAGGATGTCTCGGTGGAGGAGTTCGACGCCCTTCTCATCCCGGGCGGATATTCCCCGGATAAGTTGCGTGTCGATGAGGACGCGGTGCGGTTCGCCGGGGAGTTCGTGAAGAGCGGGAAGCCCGTGTTCTCCATCTGCCACGCGCCCCAGCTCCTGATCACGGCGGACGTGCTCCGGGGCCGCAGGATCACCGGATGGAAATCGGTCATCCAGGATATCAGGAACGCGGGGGCCGAGTTTATCGACCGGGAAGTGGTGGAAGACGGCAACCTCGTATCGAGCCGGAGCCCCGCTGATCTTCCGGCATTTATCGAGGCATGCCTGAGAAGACTGTGACACGGCGGGTGCCGTAAGGAGGAGAGGTATGGCGAGAAGAATCTATGCCGACGACGAAGAGTGTATCAGTTGCGGGATCTGCGAGGAGATCTGCGAAGACGTCTTCAGACTCAACGAGGATACCTCACGGGTGGAGGTCATCGAATACGAAGAAGGGCCCGAGGATCTGATCGAAGAGGCCATGGAATCATGCCCGGTCGAGTGCATCTACTGGGATGAATAAGCGGAAGGAGGTGCGTGCAGATGATGCCTGTCGGCCCTTTGATGATCGAGCACCGGCTTATCGAGCGGATGATTGCGGTCATGGACAAGAAACTCAGGCAATGGGAGAAAGCGGGAGAAGTGGACTCCGCCTTTATCGAGACCGCGGTGGATTTCATCAGGACCTACGCGGATCGATGCCACCACGGGAAGGAAGAAGATATCCTGTTCCGGGACCTCGGCAAGAAGTCCCTCTCCGGCGATCACAGACGCATCATGGAGGAGTTGGTGGAGGAGCATCGCTGGGGGAGAACAACGACCGGAAGATTGGTAGAGGCCAACGAGGCGTACCGCGGCGGCGAGAGCGAGGCGGCCTCCACCATCATCGAGTGCGTGAAGGCCCTGGTCGAGTTCTATCCGAAACACATCGAGAAGGAGGATCGCCATTTCTTCCTTCCCGTCATGGAGTATTTGAGCAGGGAGGAGAAGGACGCCATGCTGAACGAGGAATACGCCTTCGACCGGATGCTCATTCACGAAACGTACCGGGATTCAGTGGCACAAGAGGAAGAGCGTGCCGGTTGAGGGAACCCCCGGAAACCATAAAAGACAGGAGAGGAGGAGATATCATGAAAAAAACACTGCTCATCGTGACATTGGTAGTGGCAGCGGGGCTCATCCTGGTTCCCCTGGACGGACGAGCCCAGACGGGTCCGGGCTACGGGCCGGGGCCTGAGGAGTACGGCGAATGGAGCTACTGTCCGTACTGCGGGCAACCCTTGGGGGGTCCCGGTTACGGGAGGGGTCCCGCTTATGAGAGGGGTCCCGGGTACGGGAGAGGATATGGGATGAGATCGTCTTTCTGCGGTCCGCAGTATGGGCCGATGTCCGGCCTCCGGTACCAGCGGCTGCCGGAACCCCTGGAGGAGAAGGGGGCACGGGAGATGCTCGACGACCACCTCAAATCCATGAGGAATCCGAACCTGAAACTGGGCAAGATCCAGGACAGGGGTCCTTACTTTGAGGCGGAGGTCCTCACGAAGGATGGCTCTCTCGCCGACAGGCTCGTCGTGGATAAGAACACCGGGTGGATGAGGTCGGTCTACTAGAGCCCGGCGGGGACAGCAGGAGCGGGACCGCCGCACCGGCTCTCTCCATATCCCCGGGCATCGACCTGAAAACGGAAGCCGGACCCCGGTGCCGGAGCGCCGGCTTCCATCAACTGCCCTGTGCTGTGCGGTTTGAAACGCGGAGGCGCTTCGGGATCTGTCCTTGCATTGCCCCGTGCCTCCGGTTCTTACTCACCAGAAGGGGGTGAAGAATGGGCGAGAACATGGAGATCGATGATCAAGGGAGAAGGGAGCACGAGCCCGATCCCCGCATCCTGGCAATAGTCGAGGAAATCCTGGCTGAACGAGGGTATCCGGACCTGGATAATCATGCCGATTATGAGCAGTTTCGAAGAGAGCTCATCATGAGACTGGAGGCGGCATCTGTCGATTCAGGGCGTTTCGATAAGGACATAACCATATATGACGCCTACTGTTCCCATCATGGTTTTATTGCTTCGGGTGGCAGCTATGCCGGAGTTCTTGCTGCAGTTGCAAGGCACAAAAGGGATGTGCCGGGCCTCCATGCGATACGGATATTCGAAATGCATGACGGGCCCTGATGCGATATAGTATTGTTTGTTCATGATGAGTCGCTCCGGTGGTCCGCAATCAGCCGCCGGCCCGGCATTCATGAAACACCTGGGTAAAGCGGTGTCCTTTGAGTCTCGGGGTGACAGGCCGATGATGAAGGAAGAACGGGTTTTCTTCGGGAGCGGATGGCTGCCTTCTGTGCCGTGATCCAGCGAACTCGAGGGTCGATATTACCTGAATCTCATCTTCAACTCATACGCCCCGGCTTCAACCTTTTTCTCCATATCGAATCCCAGTTTCTCAAAGACATGGAGCATCGGTTTGTTTTCTACCAGGACGTCGGCGGTGAAACCCTGGAGACCTTCCTTCTGAGCCAGATTCGTCAGATAGGAAAGAAGTTCAGTCCCGATGCCTCTGTCCTGGTAGCTGTCCCGCACGGCAAAGGCGACCTCCGCCGTCCGGGTGTTGGCGTCTTTGATGGTCTGCCCCATCCCCACGGCGATCTCCCGGCCGTTTTCCTCGATCGTGGCCAGAATCACCATCTCTTCCGTATAGTCGATCACGACAAATTCCTGGCGCATCTCGTGGGGGACGTCTCTGCGGAGCGACATGAACCGCCTCTGGAGGCTCTTGTCGGACAGATCATAAAACAGGTCTTTGATCAGGGGCTCGTCGTCGATCTTCACGGGCCGTAACTGGATGACCAGCCCTTTTCTGGTCGTCCGCACGGCCTCCAGGTGTCCCGGATATTCCCCTTTTTTACCGGGGATGAAGGCCTGATCCCGGTAGATGAGATTGAGTTTCTTCGCCTCCTCGATCAGCTCGGGCCTGAACCTGGGATGGGCGATGGCGATCAGGCTCATGGCCCGTTCCCGGATGTTCTTGCCGTGGATGAAGGCGATGCCGTATTCGGTGACGACATAATGAATGTCGCCGCGGTTGAGGGTAACCCCCGCCCCGCTGTCGAGGAAGGGCACGATGCGTGATACTTTGCCGTCCCTGGCCGTCGACTGGATGACCAGAATTGTTTTGCCGCCGGGGGCGAAGACGGCGCCGCGCATGAAGTCGGCACTGCCGCCGATCCCGCTGTAAAACTGTTTTCCGATGGATTCCGCCGTCGCCTGCCCCGTCAGGTCGATCTGCAGGGCGGCGTTGATGGCCGTCATGTTTTCGATTCTGCTGATGACCCGTGGATCGTTGGTGTAATCGATGCCCCGGAATTCGATCATGGGATTGTCGTCGATAAACCGGTAGGTTCCAGCCGTTCCCATACAGAAGGATGCAATGGACTTCCCCTTGTCGATATTTTTCCGCGAGTTGTTGATCACCCCCCGCCGGATCAGCTCGACCATGGAATCGGTCAGGAGTTCCGTGTGGATCCCCAGATCGTTCTTTTCGCTGATGTTGCTTAAGATGGCATTGGGCGTGCTCCCGTAGCCCACCTGAATCGTATCGCCGTCATTGATAACCTCGGAGACGTACTCGCCGATCTGCAGGGCGATCTCGCCGGGGATGGCCGGGTTATATTCGAGGAGGGGTTCGTTGTGGTGGATGATGAAATCGATGTCTTTCATATGGATGAAGGTGTCGCCGTGGACCCGCGGCATGGATTCGTTCATCTGGGCGATGATGATCGCGGCATTGTCGATGGCGGCCCGGCAGATGTCGACGCTGAT
>JAFGSH010000247.1 GCA_016934695.1 Deltaproteobacteria bacterium | reverse complement strand
TTGTAATCCCAATCAGGTGAGAAATCAAAGCATTATCATCCCTGCGGAATAATAATCCGGCACGGGATCGGCTATGGGACTGCCGCCTGTACCGTGTCCCGTCTCGCACGGAATCTGGCGAAGATGGATACCTTCTTCTTGATATCGCGCATCTTTTCCTCGGCGGCCTTCTCCCCCTCCGCGATCAGGTTTCCGGCATGGGAAAAGACTGACCAGTGGAGATTGCCGACCCGGGGACGGATCACGACATCCGCACCCGCAAGTTCGTGCGTCTTGAGGTGATACGCTGCGATATCGGCCGCCCTGTCGCGTATTGCCGGTGCGGTATCGATCTTCTCGTCGGAGAAAAGACCCCGGGTGATATCCACGGCTATGACAATATCGGCCCCCTCCCTGCGGGTGGCATTCACCGGGACCAGGGAGATGATTCCCCCGTCGGAGAGGAGCATCTTCCCCAGTCTGCGCGGTTCTATCGCCCCGGGAACCGAGCTGCTGATCATGACGGCGTCGCGCAGGGAGCCTTTGGCGAAGACGATCTGTTCCCCGCTGATCAGATCGGTGGTGACGGTCCGGAAGGGGATGCGTGTGTCCTCTATCCGTACGTCCGGGATGAAGAAATCGACCATGGACTGGAACTCTTCCGAGGAGAGGATCCCCGGCTTGAACATGGCCTGCAGGAGCAGAAATTTGTTCTGGAAGAACCCCTGTATCTTCCGGGTGAGGGAGGCGCGCGCCCCGTCGTGCGCCCGTTCGATAGTCCTGACCGCGGATGACTGGTACTCCTTGCTGTTCAGGTATGCACCGATCTTCCGCTCCATCTCTTCAGGGGTTGTCCCGCTGGCGTATGCCCCCCCGATCAGGGCACCGCTGCTGGTGCCCACAATGAGATCGATGGGTATCTTTTCACGTGCGAGGGCCTTGAACACCCCTATGTGGGCGAACCCCCGCGCCCCTCCGCCGCCGAGGGCGAGACCGATACATCTTTGTTTCCATCTCATAGGGCATATCTCCCCTTCCGCCACCGGGCGGAGGTGCATTACCCTCCCATGAGGATGCGCTGGTTATAAGCCCTTGTCTGAAGAAAGTCAAACGATGATTGGTAGTTTCGTCATGAGCCCCCCTTTCGAGAGCCGATCCCCCGTCTTTCCCCGGTGCGTCCTGCCGTGCGGTATGAAACCGCCCGTCTCCGGAAAGGCTTTGACATTTCGATGAGCATACAATATAGACGGATACAAAGGGCCTGCAGCGGGGACACAGCATGGAAATACAGGATGTTTTTCAACGGTATATGGATGATATGAAGGCGGTCGAAACCCTCATCGAGAGCCGTATGCGGTCCTACGTGCAGCTCATCCCGGAGATCTCGGAGCACATCATCAGGAGCGGCGGAAAAAGGCTCAGGCCCCTCCTGCTGGTCATATCGTCCGACCTGTGCGGTTACGGGGGGGAGAGGCGGTTCCCCCTGGCGTCGGTCATGGAGTTTATCCATACGGCATCCCTCCTCCATGACGATGTGATCGATCATGCCGTCATCAGGAGGGGCAAGCCCTCCGCGAACAGCATCTGGGGAAATTCAGCGAGCGTCCTGGTAGGGGACTACCTGTACGCGAGTTCTTTCTACATCCTGGCCGAGGATGGGGATCAGTCGATCCAGAAACTCCTCGCGACCACCACATCGGCCATGGCCGAGGGGGAGATCATCCAGCTGGCGCGGTGCGGCGACATCAACACCACCGAGCGGGAATATTTCTCCGTTATCGAGAAGAAGACGGCCATCCTGATCTCGGCGGCATGCGCCATCGGCGGCCTCCTGGCCCAGGCGCCGGAGGAGGAGATCGAGGCGCTGACCAAGTTCGGGATGAGGCTGGGGACGGCCTTTCAGCTGACCGACGACACCCTCGATTACGTGGCCCGGGAGGACGGCTTCGGCAAGACGATCGGGATGGATCTCAAAGAGGGGAAGATCACTCTCCCCCTGATCAGGGCCTTCAAACAGTGCACTCCCGATGAGAAGATTCGTATCGAACAGGCCGTGCGGAACTTCGGAGAAGATTCCGTTCATGAGATCACCTCCCTGATCAACACGTACGGGGGGATCGAATACTCCCTTCAAAAGGCCGAACGGCTTGTCGAAGAGGGGAAGGCCTTCCTCGATGTATTCGCCGATTCGACGCCGAGGGAGGCGCTCCTCGCCATCTCGGATTATGTGATTCAGAGAAAGATATAGTACGCTCCGGAGTGGATAAGGGATGCAGACCATCCATTATCGGTTGGTGTCGTCATTTGTGGGGGACGTGGGAGTTGTGTGGCGGTCCGAGGACGGCGTGCCGTCGCTTATCCGCGTGATGCTGCCGGGCCTCGGCAGACCCGCCGCCGGTATCAAGGGATACTACCCCGATGCGGTGGAGGACCCTGATGGAGACCCCGGAAGATTCTGTGAGCGGATACAGGCTGCCCTTGAGGGAACCCGGATCGACTTATCCCCGGGCAATGTGGCACTGGACCGGTGCCCTGCATTTCAGAGAAGGGTGCTCCGTGAAACGGTGCGCATACCGCGGGGGAGGGTCACCTCGTACGGGGAGCTGGCGACGGCGATCCATGCACCGGGCGCCGCACGGGCGGTCGGCACGGCCCTTGCCCGGAATCCCTTTCCGCTCCTTATCCCGTGTCACCGGGTGGTCAGGGCCGGCGGGGTCATCGGCGGGTTCGGTGGCGGGGGCGAGATGAAAAAGGCGCTCCTGCGTCTCGAAGGGGTTGCGGTGGATGACCGGGGGAGGATAGCCCCCTCCTTTTTCCGGTAAGAGAGGAATCCCTACCGTGATACCGCCATGTTGTCTCGGTGGATTATCTCGTCGTAGGGCTTTTCCCCCAGGACCTGTTCGATCTTCGAGGTCTTGAGGCCCTTTATCCTGTCTATGTCCGACGACGAGTAGTTGACAAGCCCCTTGGCGATGGCAGCACCGCTCGCGTCCACGCATGTAACGGGGTCCCCCACGCCGAAGTCCCCCTCCACCCTGACGATCCCCGAGGGGAGAAGACTCTTCCCCTGATGCATGATGGCGTCTTTCGCCCCCTCGTCGATGCAGATCTTTCCCCGGGATCGCAGGGTAAAGGCGATCCAGTGCTTCTTGCTCTTCAGGTGCTGCTCCCCGGGGAGAAAGAGGGTTCCCGTCTCCTCTCCCGAGAGGATCTTACCCAGGATGCCGGCCTTCTTGCCGTAGGCGATGATATAGGGGATCCCGAAGGCCGTCACCTTCTTCGCGGCGATCACCTTGCTCTTCATTCCACCCATCCCGACGGTGTCCGCCTCCGACGAGGCGGCCGCCTCGATCCGGGCCGTTATTTCCCTGACGAGGGGTATCAGCCTGGACGCCTGCGATCCCCGGGGATCCCGGTCGTACAGTCCTTCCGTGTTGGTCAGGTTGATCAGGAGACTGGCCTCCGTGATGTTCGCCATCATCGCGGCGAGGTTGTCGTTGTCCCCGAACTTGATCTCATCCACCGAGACGGTGTCGTTCTCGTTGATGATGGGGACGACCCCCCATTCCATGAGGGTCGAGAGGGTGTTGCGGACGTTGAGAAACCGCTGCCTGTCGGTCAGGTCGCTCATGGTCAGCAGGATCTGTGCGGTGATCAGTCCGTGCCTGCCGAAGGCCTGCGAATAGACCCGCATCAGCCTGCCCTGTCCCACGGCCGCGGCCGCCTGCTTCTGGGGGAGGCTTCTCAGTTTCTCCGTGAACCCCATCCGGTGGGTGCCGGACGCGATGGCCCCCGAAGAGACGATGACGAAGTGCAATCCCCTCTTGGCGTACTCGGAGACCTCGTCGACCAGTTGTTCGATAATGGCGAGATCGAGGCCGTCGCGTCCTGTCAGAACGCCGCTTCCCACCTTGACGAGTATTCTCTTGATGCCTTTGAGTACTCTGGTTCTCTCTTCCGACATCGTCCTGTATAACTCCTCTCCCGTGGTCAGCCTTCTCCCGGCGGGCCGCCCTGCTCCATGAGCTGTTTTCCGATCTCCCGCATCAGATCCCGCACCCCTTCCCCCGTCACGGCCGATATGGGGAAGACGCGCAGCCCCTTTTCCTCGAAGACGACCACCTGTCCGTCCAGCCGCTCCCGGGTGATCGGCAGATCGGTCTTGCTGATCGCCACGATCTGGGGTTTGTCCCGCACGGCCGGACTGAAGGAAGCCAGTTCGTTGTTGATCGTCTCGAAATCATCCCACGCGCCGGCGAAGGGATCCTTCGATATGTCGATGACATGGAGCAGTATAGAGGTTCTTTCTATGTGGCGCAAGAATTTCGTGCCCAGGCCTGCTCCCCGGTGGGCCCCCTCTATGAGGCCCGGTATGTCGGCGATGACGAAGGTCTGATCATCTCTCAGACGGACCACCCCCAGATTGGGTTTCAGGGTCGTGAATGGGTAGTCAGCGATCTTGGGGCGTGCCGCCGAGACGCTCGCGATCAAGGTCGACTTGCCGACATTCGGGAATCCGACGATCCCCACGTCGGCGATCAGCTTGAGTTCCAGACCGATCGTCTTGTCCTCTCCCGGGAGACCGTCCTGGGCGTAGCGGGGTGCCTGGTTCGTGGCGGTCTTGAAACGGGCGTTTCCCTTCCCTCCCTTCCCGCCCCGGGCCAGGATGGCCCGCTGGCCGTCTTCGGTCATGTCCGCCAGGAGCTCCCCCGTCTCCATGTCCCTGATGACGGTTCCCACGGGAACCACGATCTCCACATCGGCGCCGTTTCTGCCTGTCCGGTTGCTCCCCTCTCCGTGGCCGCCCCGCCGGGCCACGTGATGCTGGTTGAACTTCAGGTCCAGCAGGGTGCGGTGGCTGCGGGACGCAACGGCGATGATATCTCCCCCCTTCCCCCCGTCTCCCCCGTCGGGACCGCCGCGGGGAACGAACTTTTCCCTCCGGAAGCTGACGCACCCCCGCCCGCCGTCACCTGATTTGATGTATATCTTCGCTTCGTCGACAAACCGCATGGGACATGCCCGCCGGAGAATGAAAACTAAAAAAGGTGTTAGTCTCTATACTAACACCTTTTTGCCTTACCCGTTGCAAGAGGTTTCTATGGGGCGTATACGCTGACCCTCTTTCTGTCTTTCCCCATCCTCTCGAATTTCACGGTCCCGTCGATCTTGGAAAAGAGGGTGTAGTCCTTTCCCATCCCGACATTGCTCCCCGGGTGTATCTTGGTCCCGAGTTGGCGGACGATGATGGCCCCGGCGGAGACGGTCTGCCCCCCGTATGCCTTCACGCCGCGCCTCTGCGCCTGGCTGTCCCTTCCGTTACGCGAACTCCCCTGGCCTTTCTTGTGAGCCATCTGCC
>JAFGSH010000246.1 GCA_016934695.1 Deltaproteobacteria bacterium | reverse complement strand
TGTACAATCTATACGTTCTCGCCGGAAGAGAGATGCTCTATTCCATCCCCGCCGCCGTCAACATAATCAACATCATTCTTTTCTCCGTTGCGACGTATTACCTGCTCAGCGGCGAGGCGTCATCATACTATACAAAAGACAAGAAGAATGTTCCCGCGGACGCGGGTTGAGACGACGCCGGCATCGTATCGGTACAAACACCAAACAGACCGATCCGGCTTCACCGGATGATGAGCCACCGGTACTCCCGAATATGATCCAGGAGTTCGAGGATGTGTTCCTGCTCATCGGTCGCGCAGGCACCGGCGGTAAAGATAAACCTCATTTTCGGCGTTGGGCCGATCCCCACCAGATCGATGAGCGGCCCTGTTTGAACATCTCTGCCCCACCAGCGGGCAACGGCGATGAGATGATCGAACCTGATGGTGAATTCCGAGTGTCCCTTCAACCGAATCTCACGGGGATATCCGTCGGGCTGAAGCCCGCGGGAGAGGTACTCCATCCCCCGGGGAATCAGGCAGTCACAGGCGTGCTCGGTGATGAAGGCGGGAATTCCCCTCCGGCACAGTTCCTCGACGAGGAGGATTGCGCCGATATTGAAATGAAAGAAACCCGTTCGGGGAATAGCGAGGCGATACCGTTCGATCAGGATCGCCGCGGGAGGCGGAAGATCCCGGCTGTCGATATCCGCCCAGGTGTCGAGATCCCCCGCCACTTCGTTCAGTATGACGCGGTACTGCCCCGTCAGCGGCGGGAGGAACCCGCCGATATCGGTGTTCAGAAAACCGACCCTCTCCTTCCACGGCTCCAGCCGCTTTCTCTGCTGTTTCAGAAAGGACAACGAAAGATCCACCATCAGGACATGATCTATCAGGTTACCCTGTTCTTCGAGGAGCCCGGCCATGAGGCTCCCCCGTCCCCCGCCGATCTCGCAGAGACGGCACCCCCGGTGCAGCAGGCCGCACTCGCGCAATTTTTCCCCCACCAGGGCGCCGTAGGACCGGGGGCGCTCCAGCGCCGCCATATACGGGGAATGCGTGTAGGAAAGAGACTCGCATATGGTGTACTCCGTCAGAAGATCAACCGGATGGTTCCTGTAATAGTCACCGGTCATATTCAGTCGAGGCATCACGATGCTCCAAAATTAATCAAACACACCCCATTCTATCATGGCCTCACTATCCGATTCCCGCCACCGGGTCAAGCGTGGTGACATGGAGAACGGAACAAGCGCGAAGAAAAATGGCGTAGACCCATCATGCATACAGTGCGGTGCCTGTTGCCCGGCGCACCTGTTTGCCTCCCTTGATGGTGCGGATCGTGAGAGGTGGCATCGGGAGGGCCGTTTCGACACCCTGCACATCATCGACCGGGTTCGCCCCGTCTGGGCGGGAGACCGGCTCGTCACCGCTCTGCCCCCTTCACGGCGGTGAGAAATAACACCCCCCTCTCGACCCCATTGCTATGAGCTTACTTGTCCGCGGTACCCATTCAATCAATGATTCACCTCCTATGCGCATACTGCGGCATCACGATGTGTACAGCGGCGTTCCCCTTTGCGGGCAGACACGAGCGGCCGTTCATGCGGTAGGAGGGCTCCGGACACAGGGCCTACTCTTAATATCTACAAAAATGTAGTATTCGTTAAGTCTCCATATCACCGGATCTCGTCTATGACGAAGACCTGCATCTTCGATGGCGCGCCCCTTCCGGGGATGCGCCGTTCGCTGTCGCTCGGGACAGCCCTCTCTAGACGTACAGTATTATAGGCTTTCAATACGAAAATCGTGCCTTCTCGCCGGTGGGAGGAGGATGCACGTGCGAGGAGAGTCCATTCGAATATTTATCCGAGCACCGTCTTTTTTATTGCATTTAAACACAATTGTAGTATTTACTAATATACAAGCTCGCTAAAAATTCACACTGCCCGATCCACCCATGAATTTGTCTGTATCTTCGATGGCGTGTACCCCTGTTGTGACGAATGGCGGCTGTTTGGTGTGTAGTATGCAATGAGGCTGCGCGCGAAAGGTGGTGGCTTGGACCCCGGCATGAGAAGAGGTGCAGCCGCGCGTGCCGTGATGCGAATCGATGTAAAAATACAGAGGGGAGAGCGTAACGATGTTGGATTTCATGAAGATGTGCGAGGAATGTAACCCTGGGGAGGTGGAGTTTCTTCAGGCTGTTTCGGAAGTGGTCGAATCGGTGGCGCCGGTCCTGGATAAGCATCCTGAGTACCGCAAGGCGAAGATCCTCGAGCGGATGGTCGAACCCGAACGGGTGATCATATTCCGTGTACCCTGGGTGGACGACCGGGGGGAGGTGCAGATCAACAGAGGCTACCGTATCCAGATGAACAGCGCGATCGGCCCGTACAAGGGCGGCTTCCGGTTCCATCCGTCGGTCAACCTGAGCATTCTCAAATTCCTGGGGTTTGAGCAGGTCTTCAAGAACGCCCTCACGACCCTTCCCATGGGGGGGGCGAAGGGAGGATCCAATTTTGACCCCAAGGGAAAGTCGGATGGCGAGGTGATGCGCTTCTGCCACAGCTTCATGTCCGAGGTATTCAGACACATCGGCCCCAATACGGACGTCCCCGCCGGGGATATCGGCGTCGGCGCCAGGGAAATCGGGTTCCTCTTCGGCATGTACAAGAAACTGCGCAATGAGTTTACCGGTGTCCTGACGGGGAAGGGGCTCACCTGGGGAGGCAGTCTCATACGCCCCGAGGCCACGGGATACGGCTCGGTCTATTTTGCCGCGGAGATGCTTGTCACCCGTGGTGAGACCATCGAAGGGAAGACCTGCCTGGTGTCCGGTTCCGGAAATGTGGCCCAGTATACGGTGGAAAAACTCATCGATCTGGGCGGCAAGGCGGTGACCCTGTCGGATTCATCGGGGTACATCTACGATGAAGAGGGGATCGACCGCAAGAAGCTGGATTTCGTCATGGAGCTGAAGAACTTCAGGCGCGGCCGTATCAAGGAATACGCCGACAAGTATCCTCAGGCGGTGTACACCCCGGTCGATCCTTCGCTCGATTACAACCCTCTCTGGAATCACAAGGCTGACGGCGCCTTCCCCTCTGCGACGCAGAACGAGATCAACGCGAAGGACGCGAAGAATCTCGTCGCCAACGGGATACAGTTCGTGAGCGAGGGGGCGAATATGCCGACCGTTCCGGAAGGGGTGGAGACCTTCGTCGACGCCGGGATCCTGTACGCGCCCGGAAAGGCCTCGAATGCCGGGGGCGTCTCCGTCTCCGGTCTCGAGATGACCCAGAACAGCATGCGTCTGAGCTGGACCCGCGAGGAGGTGGATGACTACCTGAAGAAGATCATGAAGAGTATCCACGCCGCCGCCGCCGGGGCCGCCAACGAGTACGGCACGCCCGGCAATTACGTCAATGGAGCGAACATCGCCGGGTTCACCAAGGTTGCGGAGGCGATGATGGCCCAGGGGATCGTCTAGTGAGGTGATTGTATAAGGCGGCGGTTTCCAGCAGTGAGGCCGCCGCCCTCATTATTTTTTCCTCTTTTTCCCTGCGCCGTACGGATCGCAGTATGAGCAAATCCTTCCTCATCTTTTTCATCCTTCTGGGGGCGGGAGATTTCCTCTACGGGATCTTTTCAAGTGACCGGATCAGCATCTTCATCGGGGCGGTCATCATTGTCCTCGCCACCTATGTTGCCCGCAGAAAGAAATCCGATGACGACACGGCCGGTCCTTCTCCTGAATAAAAGGATCTGTCCCGCCAGGAAATAAGAGGGATCGCCCTCTTTTTATTTGGGGTCCAGGGCATCGGTCAGCCGTTTGATGGAATCATCTCTCCCCAGGATGTTGATCAGTGTCGGGATGTCGGGACCGTGGCAGCTCCCGAACAGGGCGAGGCGGAGGGGAAAGTAAAATCCCTTTCCCTTGACGCCCAGATCCCCGATGGCTTTCTTGACGAGGGCCGATACGTCATCCGGTGACCAGTGCTCCTGTCTGCCGAGTGCGTCGATCATGTATGCGAGGATCCGTTTGGGTCCTTCCTGGCCGAGGAAATCCCAGTCCTCCTCCGAAAAGGTCAGTGTATCGTAGAACATCCGGGCATGCTCGACGATCATTGAGAGACAGTGGACGTACTCGCGGGCGGTGGCGATGACCTTGAGGTATTTCCCGGTGTCGCTGATATCGATCCCGGCCTCTTCGAAGAAGCGCCTCGACTGATCGGCGATGTAGGCAACGTCCAGGTGCCGGATGTAGTACCCCCCCATCCAGTTGAGCTTTTCCGGGTCGAAGACGGCCCCGGCCTTGCTGATCCGCTCCAGGGAAAAGACCTCTTCCAGTTCCTTGAGAGAGTATATCTCGCGGTCGTCCGCCGAGTGCCACCCGAGGAGGGCGATAAAATTGAGCAGCGCCTCGGTAAGGTACCCCTTTTCGAGGTAGCTCTCGACGGAGACATCCCCCTGCCGTTTGCTCAGCTTGCTCCGGTCGGGATTGAGGAGGAGGGGGAGATGCACGAAGACGGGCACCTCCCATCCGAAGGATTCGTACAGGAAGATGTGCTTCGGAACGCTGGAGAGCCATTCCTCCCCCCGTATGACGTGCGTGATCCGCATGAGGTGGTCGTCCACCACGCTCGCGAAATGATACGTGGGGAACCCGTCGGACTTGATCAGGACCTGATCGTCGACAATGGAGTTATCGATAGCAACCCGGCCGCGCACGACATCATCGAAGACGGTCTTCCCCTCGCAGGGATACCTCAGACGGATCACGGAGGGGATCCCCCGGGCCAGGTTGTCCGCAACCTCGTCCGGAGGCAGGTTCCGGCACCGGCCGTCGTACATGGGCGGTCTCTTCCGCTTTCGCTGTTCCTCCCTGAGTCTCTCCAGCCGGTCTTCATCGCAGAAGCAGTGGTACGCGTGGCCGGAATCGAGGAGTTTCCGGATATAGTCGCGATAGATCTCTGTCCGCTCGGACTGTATGTAGGGTCCGCAGTCTCCCCCCACGTCGGGACCCTCGTCGTGCTGGAGCCCTGTCCGGGTCAGCGTGGCGATGAGATTTTCCAGGGCGCCGGGGATGGACCGTTTCTGATCCGTGTCTTCGATCCGCAGGATGAATGTTCCCCCCTGCTTGCGCGCGAAGAGATAGTTGAAGAGTGCCGTCCTGAGCCCCCCGACGTGCAGGTAGCCTGTCGGACTGGGGGCAAACCGTACCCGTACCTGATGATTGCCTGTGTGCATTTTGAACATCCTGTTGTCGTTTGGTTTTGAGAGAAATCGGCCGCATGAGAAGGGCCGCAGTTCTCTCGCCGTCCGGTCCCTGTACCCCCGGGGATTTTTCCACGGACTGTTCCTACCCTGTTTTGCGCCGGATTACAACCAGAATATCCCTTGCCTTTTTACGCGGCTTGACGATATAAAGAACATCAATCGGGAAGGATGCAGTGGATTTGATGAAGGGGGAAGATTGTATCCACCTCTGCCAGCCGGATATGTGCAAATCCTGCGGGGCGTGTTGCGGTCTCTATAATTATGCCGACAGTACGCGGGAATCGCTGACCAGGAAACTGAGGAACCGGACGAAACTGTTTCGTGAAATGGTCAAGACTCCCGCCGATCTCAGGGCCTTTTCGGAAACGGTCAAGGGACGTGAACCCGGGGAGAGGCTCTACGAGGTGATATACTGTTGTGAATACCTGGGATTCCTGGACGACGATGAGAGGAGGGTGGGGTGCCTCCTGCACCCCCTCCAGAACGGAGGGGTGGATATGCGGGATGTATCGTTCTACGGGGTGGAGCTGTGCAACGGACACTTCTGTCCCAGCTACCACTTCATATCTCGCGAGGAGAAACAGGCCCTGATCAGGATTATCGACGACTGGTATCTGTACGGGCTGTGTATCACCGATATCGATCTGGTCAAGGAGTATTTCCGTTTTGCGGGAGAGGGTATCTGCGAGGCCGTGCGCCCGGACCGGTTGCATGGGAGGCTCAGGGATATCGCCCTTGACTTCTTCGCGCTGAAGGTTTCCTGGCCGTTCCGGGCACCGGATACGAACCGCTTCGGGAAGTACTACTTTGACGGCTCGCAGTACATGATCAGTCACATCGATTACAATGCCCTGGGATGTGAACGGTCGAGGTTCGACAAGATATTCCTGAGCCTCACATCACGATTCGACACCCTGGAGGAACTCAGGGAAGGGGAAGCGATTATCCAGGACAAGATAGACGCATTTATCGCCTGCTATACGATGGATGTCACGGGCGGCGCCACGGCCTGAGCGGTCGGCTATGTCGCCCTCGATGGAAGAGCGCATCGTGGAAAAGAAGGAACTCCTGTATTCGAGAGAGGCGATCGCCGGACGGGTGAAAGACCTGGCCGACAGGATCTCCTGCGACCTCGAGGGGAGGGACGTGGTGCTGGTCGGCGTGCTGAAGGGCGCCTTTATCTTCCTGGCGGACTTGGTGCGGAACCTGAAGATACCGCACACGGTGGATTTTGTGAGGCTCGCAAGTTACGGCTCGGGATCGGTGAGCTCCGGAACGATAACCTTTGCAAAGGATATAGAGACGGATATACGGGGAAAGGACGTCGTGATCGTGGAGGATATTATCGATACGGGGACCTCGATCGCCTTTCTGCAGGAGCGCTTGAAGGAGCGATGCCCCGGTTCTCTCCGGATATGCGCGTTGGTAGATAAAACGGAGAGGAGAGAAAAGTCCGTCACTGCGGACTATGTGGGATTTGCCGTAGGTGAGGGATTTATCGTGGGATACGGACTTGATTTCGATGAAAAATTCAGGTGTCTGCCGGATATTTACGTAATCAAGGAGGGGGAACGGTGATTATTCAGTGTAGAAAGTGCGGGACGAAATACCGATTCGACAAGATGAAGGTGACCGGCAAAGGCGTGTGGGTCAGATGCCGCAACTGCGAAACGGTTTTCTTTCAGAAAAACCCGTTGTCGGAGATCTCTTCACTGATGGATCTGATGAACCCGGAGCGAGAGGCCCCGGAGGAGGTAGTGGAGGAAAAAGCGGAAGAGCGGGAGACCGCTGCGGGTGATGCCGGATCGGAGCCCACCTGGGAAGATGCCTACCGGGAGACCGGTGAGGAAGAGAAAAGCGAAAAACGGGCAGAGGACGAAGGTGCCGTCGGTGCGGCTGAAGCGGAGCATGTTGAACCGGAACCCACCTGGGAAGATGCCTACCGGGATGCCGGCGGGGAGGTGGAGATCGAGAGAGCCGCGGAAGAAGAGTTTGGCGAAGGTGGGGAGGCCGTCGAAGAGGTCGAAGGTGAGGGTAACGCCGAAGTCGCTGAAGGCGAGGCCTTACACGGTATCGACGAAAAACTGGAGGCTGAAGCGGCCGGAGAGGAAGCCATCGTTGATCGAAGCGACGCCGTGGGAGAGGCCGAGACTGACGATACCGGCCAGGGACCTAAATGGGAAGAGACCTACGAAGAGAGCGGCGACATCACGGGAGGCGAGAAAACCCCGGAAAGGCAGCGGGTACGGGAACCGTGGGCCTTCGGGGATACTGACGAGGTGCTCTATAACGAGAGAATCACCGGGAAAAGGAGGATGAGGAGGCTGTCGGCCCTCGTCGGGAAGGCGATACTGTATCTGGTGCTGATTGCCGCGCTGGCGGGGGGTGTCTATCTGTGGCTGGTTCCCGAGGCGCGAGAGATGGTCTCGAGCAGGGTATTCCCCCTGGCGGAGAGACTGTTGGGGATAGGAAAGGATTCAGGGGAACTTAAAGAAATCAAAGAAGAAATAAAGGAGACTGTGCCTCCCGCGGCGGAGAAGGCACCTGGCATAGAGGAACAGGGCGCCCCTGAGGAGGGGGCTGCCGGCTTGCGGGTGGCCCTGACAGATGTGGGGGAGCGGTTTGTCATGGGTCGGGACGCACAAACCGTCATGGTGGTTGAAGGCTCTGCCGTCAATACCAATAAGATTCCTGTCTCCAACATACGGGTCCGGGGAAAGATACTCGATGCATCGGGGACCGTTCTCTCGCAGGAAGAATCCAATTGCGGGACAATCCTCACGGATGACGAGTTGAAGAGCCTGACGGGGGATGAAATCAGCAAGGCACTCTCCAATCCCGATGGGAGGGATTTCCGCAACGCGGATATCAAGCCGGGTGACGGCATTCCTTTCATGCTGGTGTTTACGATGCCTGCTCAGGAGGCAAACGAACTGGTCGTTGAGCTGATCGGGATAGAGGCGACGGAGAGTCTGTGATGCTCTAGTGTCTTCGGGAAAGGGAATGCAGAGAGAAGGGCCACGTGATATCAACACTCATGCTGAAGGTCGCTTCTTCGTTTTTACTCTTCATAATCATCGCAGGGACAGTAAGGTATAACATCTTGGAGAGATGATCGCTGGGGGATTCGTTCTATGCGACGATCGTCACCCTCGGGACGGTCGGGTTCGGCGATTTCTATCCCCACCGATGCCGATAATTTCTACGTCGTCCTGGCTGCCAAGGAACTGGATCCGGACGTATACGTTCTGTCAAGATTCGAAGATAATGCATCGTTGATGAAGGCAGGGGCGAATCGGGTCATATCATCCTATCTGGTGGGCGGGATGGGGATGTCTCAGGCTATCCTGCGGCCCACCATGCTGGACTTCATAGAGATTGCCACGGAGGGGGCAGGGCCTTGCGCTCAGGATGGAAAGACTCGATATGCGGGAGAGATCACCTGTTGTCGGCAAGACCCTGGAAGAGTCGGAACTGCGAAAGACATACGGCTTGATCGTAGTGGTCATCAAGAAAAAGCTGGGACAGATGGCGTTTAATCCGGTGGCCTCGTATGTAATCGAATCGAGGGATAAGCTGATCGCCCTGGGTGAGGAAAACAACCTGGTCGCACTCTCCAGGATGTGTCAGGGGTAACCGCTGCCGGTTCACATATTCGCGGTTACGGCCTCTGAACGGTTTTTACCCGTCTGTGTATTTCCGGCGAAGGAATAACTCCTTCCCTGATGACCACCGGCGGGTCGACGGTGATGTCCACGATGGTGGACCCTGCCCCTCCCGGTGTCCTCCCCCCGTCGATCACGGCGTCCACCGTATCACTGAGATGACGGATCACCTCCCGGACCGATGAGCACTCCTTCTCTCCGGAGCGGTTGGCGCTCGTGGCGGTAATGGCGCCGGCCAGATTCTGGGCGAGGAGTGTGGCGATGGGATGGCTGGACAGACGAATGCCGATCTTTCCGGTCCCGGCCGTGAGCCTGTTGGAGAGGTTGAATGCCGCCTGGAACAGTAGAGTGAGACCGCCCGGCCAGAATCGGTCCATGAGGATTTTGGCTGCCGGTGTGATATCCTGCGCAAATCGTGGCAGCTCCTCGCGGCTGCCGATGATGATGGGAATGGGCTTGTCAAAGCTTCTCCCCTTGATGGCATATATCTTTTTCAGGGCCTGTTCGTTACGGATGTCCGCTCCGAGGCCGTAGAAGGTCTCCGTGGGGTAGGCGACTACGCCCCCCCTTCTCATCATCCTCACTGCCGTGATGATTGACGATCCGTCGGGATCTGATGGTATGACGAGGACCATGGTGTGCCGTGGCGTATACGGTCTGAATCTCTACAATTTTTGGTGTTTTCTTTCGACCGTATCGGCCATCTTCTTCGTATACGCGTCCAGGTGTCCGCGGAGTTTCTTGTCGCCCAGGGCGAGGATCCTGATCGCCATCAGGGCGGCGTTTCGTGCCCCGGCTTCTCCGATCGCCATCGTCGCGACGGGGACTCCCCCCGGCATCTGCACCGTGGAGAGGAGCGCGTCGAATCCACTGAGGGGGGAAGCCGATGAATCGAGCGGAACGCCGATGACAGGGACTGGTGTCTGTGAGGCGATAACCCCAGCAAGATGTGCCGCCATCCCCGCTCCGACGATGATGATCTTGATGCCCCGTCCGGCTGCTTGACGGGCGAAGGTCGATGTGCGCTCCGGCGAGCGGTGGGCTGATGTCAGAAACAGCTCGTGCGTGACCCCGAATTCCGTGAGGATGGATGTCGCCTCCTTCATGACGGGAAGATCGGAATCACTCCCCATGACGATACTGACGATAGCTTCCCGTTTCTCGCTCATCGTATTCCCCCTTCGTGCAACCGTCTTGTTCCATGCCGTTAGTGTCTGAAGTGCCTCGTGCCGGTGAAGATCATCGCCATGCCGTGGTCATCCGCCGCCTGTATGACCTCTCCGTCACGGATCGATCCGCCGGGCTGCACGATGGCCGTCACGCCGGCCTTCGCCGCCATGTCGACTCCGTCCCTGAAGGGGAAGAAGGCATCGGAGGCGAGCACGGTCCCCTGTGTTGGCAAGTTCGCCTTCGTCTGTGCAATATAGACGGAGTCCACCCTGCTCATCTGCCCCGCGCCGACGCCGACCAGCTGGTCCCTGGTCGCGAAGACGATGGCGTTGGATTTCACGTTCTTGACCACCCGCCAGGCGAAATCGAGGGCCTGGTATTCCGCCGCCGTCGGTGCCCGTTTGGTCACCACCTTCGCCTTCATGATGTCGTCCCTCCCCGGATCTCGGTCCTGCACGAGGAGACCTCCCACGATCCTCCGGAAGTCGAGACCTGGCGGCTGGCCAGAGGCGGCGGCCGGGATCTCCAGGAGCCGCACGTTCTTCTTGGCGGTCAGGATGTCGAGGGCGTCCTTGTCGAATCCGGGAGCGATAATAACCTCCAGGAAGGTCTTGGCGAGTTCCTCCGCCGTCTCTCTGTCCACGGGCCGGTTGAAGCTCACGATCCCGCCGAAGGCGGATACCGGGTCGGTCGCCATGGCCTTGAGATACGCGTCCTTGAGACTGCCGTCCGACGTCCCCGCCCCGCAGGGATTCGAGTGTTTCATGATGACCGCGGCCGGCAGGTCGAAGTCGCACGCCATCTGCCATGCCGCATCGCTGTCCATGATATTGTTGTAAGACAGTTCCTTTCCGTGCAGCTGCCGCGCCGACGATATGGAGGAGAGGGGCGCGCTCTTTTCCCGGTAGAAGGCCGCCTCCTGGTGGGGATTTTCCCCGTACCTCAGCTCCTGAGCCCGGTCGAACTGCATGGTAAAGGTGTCAGGAAATCTCTTGGTCCGTTTCCCCTGGTCTATCGTTCCGAGGTAGTTGGAGATGGCGCCGTCGTAACGGGCTGTGAGCTGAAAGGTCTTCGTCGCGAGGGCGAAATTGGTTGCCTCGGAGATAGCACCGCCCGTCTGCTTCATCTCCTCGATGATGCGGGGATAATCCCCCGGGTCGGTGACCACGGACACGAAACGGTGGTTCTTCGCGGCGGCGCGCAGCATGGTTGGCCCGCCTATGTCTATGTTCTCGACGGCCTCTTCCAGTGTGCACCCCTCCTTGGCCACCGTGTCTTCAAACCGGTAGAGATTGATGACGACCATGTCGATCATGCCGATGCCGTGCTCTCTGGCCGCCTGCATGTGTCCCTCATTGTCCCGCAGGGCGAGGAGACCGCCGTGAATCTTGGGATGGAGGGTCTTCAGCCTGCCGTCCATCATCTCTGGGAACCCCGTGTATTCGGAGACATCGGTGACATCGAGACCGGCCTGTCGGAGCTGGGCGGCCGTTCCCCCCGTGGAGAGTATCTCGACACCGAACTCTTTGAGCTCCCGTGCAAAATCGACGATTCCCGTCTTGTCCGTTACGCTTAACAGTGCCTTCTGTATCCTGCTCATCTCGTGCTATTCCCGTATCCCTTTCATGTGTTTGATTCTCTTGTCTATCAGCGCCCGTGTCCCGATATCCGGCCGGTGGTCTATCGGCCCCTTGACCATCGCGATCGCCCCCTCCGCCATGCGCTCGGCGGCCTCGAGGGTATCAGCGATTCCCACCACCCCGATCGCCCGTGACGTCGTCATATAGAGGCCATCCTCGCGCTTGTCGACGGAAGAGTAATATAACCGAGCTCCTCCCGTATCGGCGACCTCGATCCTCGCGGAGGTGGAGCGCGCGTCGGGATGGTCCGCCGGAAGGCCGTACCCCTTGGGGACAATGTACTTGCAGACCGTGGCCTTGTGCTCAAACTCTATCTTCAAGTCCTCCAGGGTCCCGTCGATGACGGCCCGGCAGATATCCACGAAATCCGTCTTCAGCAGGGGGAGGATATTCATCGCCTCCGGGTCGCCGAATCGGGCGTTGTACTCGAGCAGCCTGACCCCCTCCCGCGTCACGATGAATCCGCCGTACATGACACCCTTATAGTATTCGCCGGTTTCCCGGTGGATCGCCTCCGCAACCCGGCGCGTAATGGCGAGTCCGCGGGCGACATCCTCCTCTCTCAGAAAGGGGAGGGAGTGATTCTCGAGGGAGTACGACCCCATCCCCCCCGTGTTCGGACCCCGATCGTCGACGAATCTCCTCTTGTGATCCTGCACGGGGGGAGTCGCCACGACCGTCTTCCCGTCGCACAGGCACTGGAGTGAGAATTCCTCTCCTTCAAATTTCTCCTCGACGATCACCGACGGGTGTTCATCCAGGATCTTTCCGCAGATCTCGACGGCCTCCTCCTTGGTCTGGAAGTGATCTCCCTGGACCATGACCCCCTTGCCGCCGGTGAGACCGTCCGGTTTGATGACGATGCCGTCGAGGCCCCGGATAAACGATTCGATCCCCTCGAGGGATGAGAAGGTCCGGAAGCGGGGATTCCCGGGAATGCCGTATTTTTCAAGGAGATTCCGCGTGAAGACCTTTGACGTCTCCAGCCGTGCCAGGCTCTTCAGCGGACCGACGGAGGGGATCCCCTCCTTTTGGAGGGAATCGACAATGCCGTTGTTCAGGGGGTCTTCCGGGCCGATGATTGCAAACTCGACCCCGTGTTTCTTCGCAAACCGGGCGATCCCCTCCCGGTTGTCGTAGCTTCCCGGCAATACGTCGTCTGAAAGGGATGCGATGCCGGGGTTGTTTGATTTCATGAAGGAAAAGAGCGCGGTGTCGTGGGATGAACGCTTGACCGTCTCTGCAATCACATGTTCCCTGGCGCCGTTCCCGATCAGGAGTATTCTGACCATGCCTTCCTCCCCCTGGAGATTCTCGAACAGGACTCAGACTTATACTCAAAAAGTGCATCTTCGTCAAATATCTTTCGGGAAGAGTATCTCTTTCCGCTTCAGGTTTGTTTCGATGATTTTTTGGCTTGACAATTGACCATAGCTGTGTTTCTATGGATAGAAACAATCCGGCAGGAAATGGGTATGATGGTGTGCGCGAAGACGGAAAGCGGTTTCTGGTGGTGGCGGTTCTGGATGGATCTGCCCGCGTAGACGCCGAAGCGTATGCCGGCCGTGGGCGGAGTCTCCCACGGCCTTTTGTTTGTTCATGAGACGCCATGGGATTTCGCCATGGCGTTTCTGTTTTTGTGTTGTCGTTTGATTGTTTACTACTACATGAGGAGGAGATGGTATGAGACAGGTAAAGGTGTTTTTGCATGAGGACGAGATCCCGAGGCAGTGGTACAATATTATGGCCGATATGCCGACCCCGATGAGCCCGCCCCTCCACCCGGGGACGGGGCAGCCCCTGAAGCCTGAGGATATGGCGCCGATCTTCCCGATGAATCTTATCGAGCAGGAGATGAGTGTCGAGCGGTGGATCGATATCCCCGAGGAGGTCTTGGAAAAGTATATGCTCTGGCGGCCGACCCCGCTCTACCGGGCGTACAATCTGGAAAAACTGCTCGATGCCCCGGTGAAGATATACTATAAACATGAAGGGGTCAGCCCCGCGGGATCGCACAAGCCGAATACCGCCGTTGCCCAGGCCTATTACAACAAGGCCTTCGGGATCAAAAAGATCTCGACGGAAACCGGCGCGGGGCAGTGGGGCAGTGCTCTCAGCATGGCCTGCAACATGTTCGGTCTGGAGTGCCGGGTCTTCATGGTCCGGGTCAGCTACGACCAGAAACCATACCGGCGGTTGATGATGCAGACATGGGGTGCCAAGTGCTTCCCCAGCCCGAGCGATCTGACCGAGACGGGGAGAAAGATCCTCGCCGAGCATCCCGATTCACCGGGGAGTCTGGGAATCGCCATCAGCGAGGCGATCGAAGACGGTGTCGGCAAGGAGGATTCCCGCTATTCCCTGGGGAGCGTCCTGAACCACGTCCTGCTCCACCAGACGATTATCGGTCTCGAGGCCCAGAAACAGTTTGAAAAGATCGGCGATTACCCGGACGTGGTGATCGGCTGCGCCGGCGGGGGGAGTAATTTTGCTGGTGCGGCCTTGCCTTTCGCGCGGGACAAGATACATGGCAAGGACATAGCGATCATCGCGGCGGAACCGGCGTCCTGTCCGACTCTCACGAGGGCACCCTACGGCTACGATTTCGGGGACCTGGCGATGACCACGCCCCTCCTCGCCATGTACTCACTCGGCCACGATTTTGTCCCGGCCCCGATCCACGCGGGGGGACTCAGGTATCACGGAATGGCACCGATTATCAGCCACCTTGTGAAGGAACAGGTCATTGAGGCGAGGGCGTACCACCAGCTCGAGACATTTGAGGCGGGCGTACAGTGGGCACGGTCCGAGGCGTTCATCCCCGCTCCTGAGACGAATCACGCCATCGCGGCGGTGATTCAGGAGGCCAAACGGGCGAAGGAAGAGGGAAAAGAAAAGGTCATCTTCTTTAATTGGAGCGGTCACGGGCTGGTGGACCTTGCTTCGTACGACGCCTATCTCTCCGGCAAACTGGTCGATTATCAGCTGCCGGATGACGAGATCGAACGGGCAAAGAAGACGATCGGGCAGTATCCCAAACCGTAGGATATGTATTGATGGTCTGCAACGCCGGGCGACACACCGCGTCGCACAGCGTTGCAGACCGGAGGGATTATAATGGATCGCTTTGATCATCTGGTGTTGCGGTGTCCCCGGTTGGGAGGAGAGATCACGTTCGCCTACTGCAGGCGCGAACAGGGTGACCTCCCCTGCCGGATGATACTCCGCTGCTGGGAGGGACTGATCCCCGTGGAGCAGCATCTGAGAGCGCATCTCTCAGATGATGAGTGGAGCCGTGCTTTCAATACCCCTCCCAAGGACAAGATGGCTACCATCCTGGAGATAGCGGATGCCGTGAGAAAACGGAAGGAGATGTAGAATGCTCTCAAGGTGTGGTATGATGCCCCGTCAGGGAAGATCGGGTGATATGATGATCTCATCGTAGGGATCGGGGCTTCGAATGGATCTGTTTAACGGGCAGCATAGAGAAACGGAAACGATGGCCCGCCCCCTTGCGGACAGGATGCGGCCTGAAACCCTCGACGATTTTGAGGGACAGGCCCGTCTCATTGGTCCTGACAGCCTGCTTCACCGCGCCATTGCCGAGGACAATCTCTTTTCGGTGATCTTCTGGGGTCCACCGGGTTCCGGGAAGACGACCCTGGCGCGGATCATCGCCCATGAGACGAAGTCACACTTCGAGACGATCTCCGCCGTCCTCGCCGGGGTCAAGGAGATCAAGGCGTTCATACAAGAGGCGAAGGCGCAGCTCCGCCATCACCGGAAAAGGACCATCCTGTTCGTCGATGAGATCCACCGTTTCAACAAGGCCCAGCAGGACGCCTTCCTCCCGCATGTAGAAAGCGGCCTGATCACCCTCATCGGGGCCACCACCGAGAACCCCTCCTTCGAGGTCATCTCGCCCCTCCTGTCCCGGGCGCGTGTTATGGTCCTTGAACCGTATGCTCCTGAGGAACTCGCCGCCATCCTGCGGCGCGCATTGCATGATAATCAACGCGGCCTCGGCGCCCTCTCCCTGTCGGTGGATGACGAAGCCCTGGACCACATGGTATGGACAGCGGACGGAGATGCCCGCACGGCGCTCAACAACCTGGAGGCCGCGGCATCTCTTGTCCAAAGAAGAGGGAGGATTACCCTTGTGACCGTGGAGGAAGCACTTCAAAAAAAAGCCCTTCGGTACGACAAGAAAGGGGAAGAACATTACAACCTGATATCGGCCCTTCACAAGAGTCTCAGAGGGAGCGACCCTGATGCCGCCCTCTACTGGCTGGGGCGGATGCTCGAGGCCGGCGAGGACCCCCTCTTTATCCTCCGGAGGATGATCCGTTTTGCCTCCGAAGATGTGGGGAACGCCGACCCGGCGGCTCTGGGGATTGCGGTTTCCGCCCTCCATGCATTTCAGTGTATCGGGCTTCCGGAGGGAGACCTTGCCCTCGCGCAGGCCGCAGTGTATCTTGCGACGGCACCGAAGAGCAACGCCCTCTATACCGGCTTCGGCAAGGTGAAGGCGGACATCCGAGAGACAGGCTCTCTCCCCGTTCCTCTGCACATACGAAACGCTCCGACACGGCTGATGAAGGACCTGGGGTACGGCAAGGGATATAAGTACGCCCATAATTTCCCGGACGCCCACGCCCCCCAGGAATATCTTCCGGAGAAGCTGCAGGGCCGGGCGTACTACGCACCGACCTCCAGGGGGTATGAAAAGGTCATACGAGACCGGCTGGAGAAATGGTATAAGATGAGGAGGGCATTCCGGCAAGGTGAGCGGGAAGACAGGGACCCACACTGAGGGGTTTGTCCCGATGACTTCTTCCGGCCGGAGATCGAATGGCATCCCGAGGGGCGTATGCCGAATCTGGAGGAGGGATGGGCATCGGGCCTTTCCATCACTCTTGCTTAGGGGGGCCTTACCGGGTGTGTTTGTGCCGTTGGAGCCCCATCACTTCTTGAGCTTGTAAAGCTTGCTGTTGGATCGTTTCAAGAGCCTCGGGATGAACCCCTTGCTCAGTTGGGTGTCGTCTTCGAGGGTGATCCTCTGTCCGTGTCCCTCGTGCCGTTGGATCTCCCCCCGCAGTATGCCGTCTTCGTCTATCAGTATCTTGGTCCTCTGCGGTGCATGCTGGCCTGCGACTGGGATGCCGGCCCTTCTTCTGCCGTGCAGGAGGGCCTGTTCAATGATGGCGGAGTAGCTTTCTCCCGAGGCTCGTTTCTGTTCGTACAAGGCATCCTTGGCCTCCCGGGAGAGCATAACGGTAAAGGACTGTTTTCCTTCCGCCCTGTTGCGCTCCCGCCACCTTCTCAATCTCTCTTTTCCCGTACCCATGCGCCACCTTTGTTGCTTGTAACGGTCTTTTCACCTGCCCCTACCATCAAAAAATTCCGATGTCAATAGGGTTCTCGGGGTTTTCATGCCCTTTCCCCGGAAAGTGCTCCGAAGATGGTGATGCCGGTGCGCCGTCCCCCCTTCCTAGAGGCGGTACACCTTTTCACCGGGCAGCACCGTGAATCCGTTCTCCAAGAGGACCTCGATCCCCCTGTCGATGTCATCGAAACGGAATATGATGATGGCGTTCTCGCCGCTTCTCTCCACAAAGGCGTACGCGTACTCGACATTGACGTTTTCCGCTGCGAGGACCTTCGAGATGCTGTGCATGCCGCCCGGGCGATCGGGAATC
>JAFGSH010000245.1 GCA_016934695.1 Deltaproteobacteria bacterium | reverse complement strand
CCGGCGGCGAGCACATCGCGACCGAGTCGAGCCGACTCCTCTGTCCACAGGGCGACTATCTTGGTATCCTGCAGGTTATGAATCCCCCGCAGATGCCGTATGATTGCATGATCATCCCTGCCGGAATCCGCTGCGTCCACGATGATGCAGGAGGGCCGGCTCGCCACAATCGCGGACAGGGTATCTCTCCCGGCGCTCCCGCTCTGTACCGTGTGTCCCTCCGATATCAGGGCTTCGGTGAGCGCTTGGGTGAACGGGAGGTCGTCATCAATAATAAAAAATGAAAATTTCTTATCCATGGCGTTTCCGAACAGCAGGGTTTTATGGTGTTACATGGATAAAACGTAAGACAGACTGGAACTCATTTCTCGCATGATTCCTTGTCTTTGTCAAAATATTTCGTGAAAATTCGGAAAATAATATATCAGGTTCTATGGCTTTTCTGTGTAGCGGAACGATTGGAGGTTCAGACCCAGCTCCAGGGTGTCTTTCAGGCGGACCAGGGACTGAGAGAGACGGGCATTCTCGGCATGCCGGTACAGCATCTCTCCCGGTTTTCCCTTGATGGTGTGGGCGAGCGACAGGATGGTGTCGAGCGTATCCAGCTCGCCCAGGAGCCTGGTGGCCGTCTTGATTCCTATCCCGGGGATGCCGGATATATTGTTGGTGGTATATCCCGCCAGGGCAAAGAGGTCCACAACCTGATCCGGCCGGACCTGCAGTTTTCTTTGAATATACGCCCGGTCCATATCCGTTCGCTGAAAGTGATCACGTACCACGATCAGATCCGATACCAGTTGCAGGAGCAGCCGATCGGTGGAGAGGATGATGACCCTGCCGTCGCGAGACGCTACCTTTCCGGCCAGCGTTGCGATAATATCGTCCGCCTCCAGCGTGGCGACTCGAACGGAGAAGACGCCGCTCCCGGAAAAGGCCTCCCTGAACCGGTCCATGGCGGCCTCAAGCACCTCGGGCATGGGCGGGCGTCCCGCTTTGTATTCCGGGTACAGTTCGTGACGCCAGCTCGGTTCATTGCCGTCAAAGACGGCGATCGCGTGGGTGGGGCGGCATTCGCGGAGGGCGCGCTGGAGAGAGCTGGTACTTGTGTTCAGGGAATCATCCACACGGGCCGGACCGTCATCCCCCGGCTGAGCTGCGTACACCCGGCGGATGAGGTTGAGGGCATCTACCAGGAGGAGCCGTATCTGCATTGTCTTCCCCCATTCCGGTGAGCCTGTCAATCGACGCGTGGCCCTGTCAACGCCTCGGCGAATTGCCGGTATCGCCGCGCCTCCCGGTCGTTCCCCGTGGCGGCATAGATCTCTTCCACCTTTCGGAAATAATACCCCCTCCCCGCGGGGTTTTCTTCGATCAGCGAAAGATAGAGGGTCAGCGTCCGGGTTGAATAGTCTTTTTGTTCCAGTGAGATGTCGGCGTATCTCTGCTTTACAAAGGGATTGACTCTCGTCCGGCAGCTGCGGCACTGCTCCATGATCTCGCCGTACAGCTCAAGGGCCTCATCGAACCTGCCGAGCGCCTCGCACACCGCCGCCTGGGCCATAATCGTTTTCTCATCCCGGCCATGCGACTGAAGCATCTCCTGGTAGAGGGCGTATGCTTCCTGATTCTTTCCGGCCCTCGCCATCGATTGCCCCTTGAGGTCCATGATGGGAGGGGTGTCCGCGATTGCTTCGGGGCACGAGAGGAGTCGATCCAGTGCATCATCGGGTCGCTCGTCCGCCCATAGTACCTCACACAGGGTGTGGTATCCGTGGACGGAGTGGGGATGATTCCCGAGGAACCCTTCCACCAGGGAGAGACCCTCTTCGTACCGTTCCAGGTTCAGGTAGGCCGTGGCCAGTTCGATGGGGATAAAGCTGTCCGGGGGATTTTCTTCTATTGCCTGTGAAAACAGAGTTACCGCCAGACCGTAATCCCCCCGATTGAGGGCGACATACCCGGCCCTGAAAGTGTCTCCATAACCGTGGTACGCCCTCCGGATCTCATCATCCAGGGCGCCGCACAGGGCAAAGAAGTATTCTTCATCGTCGATCTCCTCCTCGGTGATCGGAGATGTATCTTCTTCGATTTTGACAGCGAGCGAAAGTGACTCGCCGCGGGGAGCGGTATACCGCGCCTGATCCATTTCTTCTTCGATCGCGGCTGAAAGTTCAGGGTCCTGTGTCAGCTCGAGTGCGAGTGCGAGGAGCTCCGATGCCCCTTCATTATCGCCGGATTCTCTGAGCCGCTCGGCGTTTTCCCGATGCTGCCGCGCCAGACCCTCACGGCTCTTTGTGATCTTATCGCGCAGGCGCCCCGCGATATCGGTATCTCCCGAACCTTTCTCCGCCTTATCCAGGGCCGTTTCATACTCCAGCTTGGCCGCCCCGAACTCCCCGATCTCGAAATAGCGGTCCCCCTTTTTTTCGTATTCTTCGGGCCCTTTCCCCGAGAACAGTTTCAGAAATCCCATCCGGTTTTCTCCTCGTTTTACAGATCGATCACGATCCCCGCGCCCCCTTCGATGTAGGTGTCGGGACAGTGTGATGCTATTTCCTCTTTAAATTGGGTGCAGTGCGTGGCGCAGACGAGGGTCAGGTTCTTCATCAGGCCGAATTCGGTAGAGCCGTGGAGTCCGCCGATCAGGGCGTACACCGTACCGTGCACGGAGGCGGCCGCGAGGATGTTTCCTACCCCCGGATGGGAGCACCCCGCGATCACAACCGGTCCCCTCTCCGTGGCAACAACGAGTGACTGTTCGACACCCCGGAGTTCGCCCGTGGAAAAGATTCCTTCAGCAATCTTCATGGGGTCAGCCACCACAATGACCTCCCGGGCAGCATCGGATGGGACGTGGTACGAAGACGGAATATACAGTGTAACGTCTCTGTTCTTTTTGAGAAAGTCGGCGAGCCCTCCCGTGTGGTCCCAGTGGGCGTGCGAGATAACGACCCGGTTGATGGATCCGGGATCGATGCCGAGCGTCTCCATGTTCCCCAAGAGGATCTCTCCGTTCGCCCCGGTATCGAAGAGGATTCGCTCTCCGCGGGCCTCCACGAGACAGGCAAAGCCCCAATCGGCAATCAGGTCTTCACGGGATGTTTCGTTATCATAGATAATGGTGACCTTCATTCCCGTTCTCCTTTCCTCGTCATATCATCGTACCTCTGGTGGGAGACGGTCGATCGATTCCTACAGATTGAGGAATTTACCCGCCTTGATGCACCGGTCCCAGAAATCGTTTGATCCCCTGAGGAAGGCCTCCTTGGGGAGGTAATCCTTCGCTACGGCGTCGAGGACCTCGGCCGACAACGCTCTTTTCTCAACCAGTTCCCGTCCCGCCCGGCGGGCCGCATCCTTGATCTCCCTGATCGGGTCGGCGATGATCTCCTCAAGGGTGAAGAGGTAGCTCGACGGCCGCACCACCGCGCCGACAAACCGTGCCTGCATGTTACGGCACATGCGCTCCACATGGTCGATCAGTCCGTCGAAGTTGTCGCGCTCGTAGAAACCGCAGACACTGACCAGGACGATATCAGGCGGCGTCTCCCCATACCGCCGGGGGTGGCGGTAGTGCCCGTCCACGAACTCGAAATGGGGATCGGAGAGGGGAATCGACCGGTCCAGGAAGGTCTTCGTCTGGGCGGTCATCCCGTCCACGTACAGGGGAGTCCCGATCACCAAGCAATCCGCCTCACGCACCTTCTCCAAAAGCGCGGCCATGTCGTCTTTATGGACGCATACCCCGGGAGTGGTCACCCAGCACTTGTAACAGCCGATACAGTAATTGATCTTTTTCTTTTGCAGGAAGACCGTCTCCACCTCGGCCCCCGCCTCGCGGGCACCCTCCAGGAACGTTTCCATCAGGATGTGGGTCATTCCCTTCTTCATGTTCGGACTTCCGTTCACCGCGAATATCTTCATCCGTACCCTCCTTTTATCCGTGTATGATCTTCATGATAATGATGTACAGGGTAAAGCTGAACCCGATGGCGTTTCCCAGTATGACCGGTGCCGAGTTGATCAGGAGGCCGTAGACGAACCAGAGGAACAGGCCGGTCCCCAGGACCGCAAAGGCCCCCAGCGACAGATCGTGGGTCTGCTTCGTCCTATAAATCTTGATGACCTGAGGCGACATGGCGAGCGAGCAGATCACCGCCGCCATGAACCCGATAAGATCCGTCATGCTCACAGGTATTCCTCCAATCCTTTCCCTTCGAGGTACTCCACCACCTTCTTCACGTCCTGAGAGGCCCCCCGCCGGCAGACGAGGAGCGCGTCGTCCGTCTCCACGACGATCAGATCCTCCACCCCGACCAAGGCCACCATCTTGTCAGGGCTGTGTGCCAGGCAGTTCGATGCACCGGAGCGCACAACCTTTCCCCGTGACACGTTCCCTTTGGCATCTTTTTCAAGGACGTCCCAGAGGGCGTCCCAGCTTCCGATGTCGTTCCATCCGAAATCCCCTTCCAGCATCACCACATCGGGGGCCTTCTCCATGACGCCGTAATCGATCGAGACCGGCTCGATCTTGTTGTAAACCTCTGACAGGACCACTGCCTCGTCCTCGGTGCCGATGGCATTCCCTATCTCCTGAAGTCCTTCGTACAGATGGGGAAGCAGCTGCCGGATCGCATCCAGAAGGGTGGATGCCTGCCAGATGAACATGCCGCTGTTCCAGAGAAACGTCCCCTTCTTCAGAAACGTTTTTGCAGTCGCCTGATCCGGTTTCTCGCGGAACGACCGGACGGAGTATACCTTTGTCTCCCCCGTTGTGGCGGTCATGTCCCCCCGTTCCATGTACCCGTACCCCGTCTCGGCCCACCGGGGCTTGATGCCGATCGTGACCAGGCAGTCTCTCGTCTTCGCCATGTCGCGCGCCGCGATCAGTGAGGAGACAAAACCTTCCGTATCCGCGATCAGGTGATCGGAGGGGAGGACACACATGACGGCGTCGGGGGTGCGCTTCCGGATGTGCATCGCCGCGAGGCCGATGCAGGGGGCGGTGTTTCTGCCCACCGGTTCGACCAGGATGTTTCCGGCCGGGATCTGGGGAAGTTGTTCCCTGATCTGATCCGCGTGGCTGGCGCCGGTGACGATCAGGATGTTCTCCCGCGGCACCAGAGGGGTGATCCGGTCAACCGTATACTGGATGATGCTCTTCTCACCCGTGATGCTGAGCAGGTGCTTCGGCCGCTTCTCCCGGCTCAGGGGCCAGAACCGGGTCCCCTTCCCTCCCGCCATGATGACTGCGTACATGAGAATCTCCTCAGGCGTTATCCGACCCTCGGACAGACGGGTTCCTGTTTCTGTGGTTTGCTTCGGCTTTTCCACCGGTTTTGACGTGCCGATATACTACCGTCATCACCGGCAGAGTCAAGGGTTATTTCGAGAGAGGGAGCATCGGGAAGAGACACGGCGGAGATCCTTCTCCCATATCTATTCCCCGAACGTCTCCTTCAGCTCCCGTTTCAGGATCTTCCCCGAGGGATTCTTGGGGAGCCGGTCGACGACGAGGACCTTCTTCGGACACTTGAACCCCGCCAGGTTTTCCTTGCAGTAGGCGATCAGCTCTTTCTCCTTTATCGACACGTCCTGTTTGGGGACCACCACGGCCGCCACGATCTCGATCCACTTCGGATCGGGGAGACCGATAACCGCCGCCTCTTCGATTCCCGGGTACCGGTACAGGACCTCCTCGACCTCACGCGACGCCACATTCTCGCCGCCGGTCTTGATCATGTCCTTCTTGCGGTCCACCACGTAGAGGTATCCGTTCTCGTCGAACCGGCCGAGATCGCCGCTGTGGAACCAGCCGAAGGCGAAGGCCTCCTCCGTCTTTTCCGGGTCGTCGAGATACCCCGACATGACGTGCCCCGACCGATGGACGATCTCGCCCACGGTCCCCACGGGGACAAATCTTCCGTCATCGTCCATAAGGCGGGTCTCGACGTTCAGGACGGGTTTCCCGGCAGAGCCGGGTTTCAGGAGCTGGTCTTCGGGCTTGAGGATGGTGGCCACCGGCCCCATCTCGGTCTGGCCGTAGTAGTTCCAGAGCTGGAGTCCCCGGAAGGTGACGGCGAGCTGTTTGATGACCTCCACCGGCATGATGCTGGCGCCGTAGGCCGCCTTCTTGAGGCTCCGGTGGTTGTGGTCTTTGAATTCCGGATGGTTCAGGATCCCGATCCAGACCGTGGGCGGGGCGAACATGTGGGTGATCTGGTACTTCTCGATCAGCCTGATCATCTCCAGCGG
>JAFGSH010000244.1 GCA_016934695.1 Deltaproteobacteria bacterium | reverse complement strand
GGCGGGAGGATCTGCCACATCACCCCGAAGTGGAAGATCCGTGAGAGCAGTCCCACGGGACGTGTGGGGTGCTCAGCCTGGTTGGTCTGCTCCATGGTGATGAGAGAGGCAAGCACCTGCCCCTCAACGACATGCTGGCCTTTGGACACCTTCAGGCTGTCGATGCGCCCAAAGACGGGGGCGGGCACATTCCCCGAATCGAGTTTATAGATGACGCCGCCCTTCTCGAAGGCGTCTCCCCTCTGCATCGACACTTCCATTACCGTCCCCGCCCGGGGGGCCTTCAACTGCATCTCATAGTCCATCATACCCCCAAGGGGCAGGTTGACCAGTATGATCCCGAATCCGATCGGCACCAGCAACAGAGGCTCCATCTTCTTGGCAATCGCCAGATATATAAAGCCAAGGCCGATTATGATCATTAAGGCATTGCCCCAGTAAAACAGGGGAAATCCCGTCTCAAGCAATCCGAACAGCACGTCCCTTCCTCCTCTATGAAACCACTAATTACTGCGTCTACTTTTTATCACCGACACTCTTTTCAGTGATCACTCGTGTCAGCTCAACCGACCCCCACAGCAGTACCAGTATCCCGAAAACCAGGCCGAAACCGCCGCAGGCCGTCTTAATCGCCAATCCCCAGTCAATCATATCAGCACCGACTCCTCTCACTCCCATATACCGCTTTCAAGCGGTTCGCCGGGATCAGACACAAGAGAAGGGATAAGAAAAGCACACCCCCCTTATCCCTTCTTGGTGTTCGATCTATTCCAGGATCATCAACACCTGATCGGCCTCGACGGCATCCTTTTCCTTGACCTTGATCTCCTTGACCGTGCCGTCCGCGGGGGCAAAGATGGGGTTCTCCATCTTCATCGCCTCCAGGATGATCACCTCATCACCCTCGCTGACCGTATCGCCGACGTTCACCATAATCTCGACAATGTTCCCCGGCATCGGGGCCGTAATCTCTACACTCATCTCCATTCCTCCTGATTCTTTTGATTATATACCTGCCCAAATTTTCACGTTTCTATTCTTCTTTGCCCGGTCTGTCAAGCCCTTTCACCACCTGGAATCGTATGAGCCGCGGCAGCATGAGATGATGGCGGGGACAGATCGACCGCGGGTTCTGATAAACACCATTGGTAAAGGCCACCAGGTACCGCCGGATCTCCTGAAACCGGACAACTTCATCCACCATCCCCGTCTTTGCACAATAGAACGGACGAGATGTCTCGTGGTAATGCCGGACCATTTCATTCATCTTGTCGATCACCGGCTCAAGAGGCCTTCCGGCATCCTTTTCCTTCACCAGTCTGCGCGAATAGCTCGCAGCGGCGGCGGTCTCGCCGTGCATGACGTAGATCTCCGTGGCCGGTGTCCCCAGGGTGAAGGCGGTGTTGTTGTTGGCGGTGGGGCCTCCCATCACGTAGTGAGCCGCCGCCGTCCCCTTTCGCAAGACTACCAGCATCATGGGCAGGCTGGTCTGCTCAATGGAATAGTTCAGCGACTGCCCCAAACCGAGGAGCTCCGCCTTCTCCGCCGTATCTCCCACGTCGATCCCGGACGTATCCTGAAACCAGACAATCGGGATCCGGTCCCGTCCGCACTGCGTCACAAACTCGTTCATCTTGATGAGACCCTGCCGGTAGAGTTTCCCGCCCACACCGATGTATTCATTCGTGTACTCAGGGTAGTTCGGGAGCAGCCCCTGCCGATTGCCGATCACCCCCATCAGGAACCCGTCGATCATCACCAGCCCCGTGTAGATCTCCGGACCGTACCCCGGTCTGAATTCAAGATGCCGGCTGTTGTCGACCAGTCGGGCGAGGACATTATCGAAATCGTATCCCGCCTTCGGATTCATGCTCACCAGGGACGGGAGCTCCGACGGAGCGTATTTCGGCTCCGCCGGCTCGGCGAGACGGAAAAACCGGGGATCGTAGGCGGGAAGACCCCCCATGTACTCCTTCAGGGCATCGAGGACCTGCGTCTCTTCGTCAAAGACCGCGCGGAAGAACCCCGTCTCGTCATAATGAATCTTGACACTTCCCGGAGGGACAGACTTGAAGTGACGGGTGGCATTGATCAGCTCTTCCGCCCCCTCTTCATCAAAGTATCCCTTCGGGCTCATTCCCCCGACGATCCCACCACCCCCGACGGCGATGTTGCAGTTCTTGTGCGCCAGGAGGATCGTGGGGCTGATCCCCTGGTATCCCCCGCCGGCGGGGTTGGTCCCGTAGATCCCCGCCAGGACGGGGATGCCCAGTTTTTCCAGCTCCGCGTGGCGGAAGAAGCAGGTCCCCTGGCCGCGGCGGTTGGCGTACACCTTTTCCTGCTCCGGCAGCTTGACCCCGGAACAGTTCACGAGCCAGACGAGGGGGAGGTTCATGATCTTCGCGATGTCGGTGACCCGGAGGTTGTTCTCGGCCTGCCCGGCGATCCAGGCGCCGGCGATCCACTTGTTGTTGAACCCGATCAGCATGCACCACCGGCCGCTGATCCGGGCGAGGCCGTCGACCACCCCCGTGCTCCCCGATTCCTCATGCTCGGGGTCAAAGATGGTATGGAGGGGGCAGAAGGTCCCGGGGTCTGCCAGGTACTCGATCCGCTCCCAGACGGTCATCTCGCCGCGCTCGTGCACCTTCTCCACCGGGATCCCGACCTCCTTGATCCGCTCGATTTCCGCGTCGATCCCCCGCATGACTTCTTCGGCGAGGGCCACGTTCTCCTCCATCCGCTTGATCTGCGATTCCTTCAGCGGCCTGCCGAACTCGTCCATCTTCATATATGGTATCATCCTGTCATTCCTTTCTCCGCAAAAAGTCCGATTTGAAGAAAAATACTCACTTATCCTCCAGAAAGAGAAGCAGCTTGTCCGCGGCGGTGGTCGGCGCGGTCGCCCCCTCTTCCACCTCTCGTTCGATCTTCGGGATCATCGTCTTCACGTAGGGGTTCTTGTAGAACCACTCGGCAAGCCCTTCGCGGACCAGGAACCACATCCAGTCGAGGGCCTGCTTCTCCCGCTTCAGTTCCAGCTCCCCCGTCGCCGTGAGCTTCTCCCGATGTTTCAGGACGACATTCCATATCTCCTCCACCCCCGTCAGCTCCAGGGAGCTGCAGGTGAGGACGGGAGGATTCCAGTTGGGGGACGAGGGGGCCGAAAAATGGAGCGCTGTCTCGAACTGCTTCCGGGCGAAGGCCGCCCGCTGGATGTTGTCGCCGTCCGCCTTGTTGATGGCGATCGCGTCAGTCAGCTCCAGGATCCCCTTCTTGATCCCCTGGAGCTCGTCCCCCGCCCCGGAGATCATCAGCATCAGGAAGAAATCAACCATGGAGGCCACCGCCACCTCCGACTGTCCCGAGCCCAGGGTCTCGACGATCACCACATCGAAGCCGGCGGCCTCGCATACGAGCATCGTCTCCCTGGTCTTGCTCGCAACGCCCCCGAGGGTGCCCCCCGAGGGGGAGGGCCGGATGAAGGCGTTCTCCTGGGTGGACAGGCGCTCCATGCGGGTCTTGTCCGCCAGGACGCTTCCCCCGCTCCTCACGCTGCTCGGATCGACGGCGAGAACGGCGACGCTGTACCCTTTCTCCACCAGTATCATTCCGAGGGCCTCGATGAAGGTGCTCTTCCCCGCCCCCGGCACCCCCGTCACCCCGAGACGGATCGCCTTACCCGTGTGGGGGAGGAGGCGGTCGATAACCAGCCGCGCCATCTTCTTGTGCTCGGGGAGCGCGCTCTCGATCAGGGTGATGGTCTTTGAGATCATGCGCCGGTCGTGTCTGAGCACTCCCTCGATATACGGCTGGATATCGGCTGCTGTCATGCCCTCTTCTCCAGGATGTTGAGGACCGTGTTGGCGGATTCCAGGATGGGCGTCCCCGGCCCGAATATCGCCGCCACGCCGGCACCATAGAGAAAATCGTAATCGATGCGGGGGATGACGCCGCCGGCGATAACCGTGATGTCTCCCCCCCCTTCCTTCTTGAGGTTCTCTATCAGCTGGGGGATCAGGGCCTTGTGCCCGGCGGCCAGGCTGGAGACGCCGACGACATGGACATCGTTCTCGACCGCCATCTTGGCCGCCTCAGCGGGGGTCTGGAACATGGGCCCGATATCCACGTCGAATCCGAGGTCGGCAAAGGCCGTGGCGATCACCTTGCTCCCGCGGTCGTGGCCATCCTGCCCCATCTTGACGACCAGCATCCGCGGCCGTCTCCCCTCTCCGGCCGCGAAGTCAGCCGTCCGCTTCTTCACGGCGGAGAAGATCTCGCTGTCGGCGTACTCGGCGGCATAGGCCCCGGAGATGCACTGGGTGGTCGCGATATACCGCCCGAAGACCTTTTCCAGCGCCCCCGAGATCTCCCCGACGGTCGCCCGGGCCCGCGCGGCGGCGATCGCCGTCTCCAGGAGGTTCCCGTCATTGAATTCGGCGCAGTGCGTCAG
>JAFGSH010000243.1 GCA_016934695.1 Deltaproteobacteria bacterium | reverse complement strand
GTCCCGGTGCAGGTCCCGCACTGGTAGCATTTCTTCAGGGCCTCACCGCCGGCGTCTTCGATGGCCTGCGATATTTCAAGATAGGGCGTAACCGGTCCTGCCATTCTCTATCTTCTCCCCGATCCCGATACAGGAGGACATCCCTTGTTATCGGGACACGTTCGGTAACGAAATTATAGTCCCATTCTATACAGAGGCGCAGCCTCCGAGGCAAAAAAAAACGGAGGCACGCTCCGCTTCTTACACGTTTTGCGCATTCATATAGTAATACTCTTTTTTCAATTTGTCCAGTTCCGCCGGTAAAACCCCGGGGCGTCCCGATACAGGTAATCACCCCCCTGTCGCACCGACCTCACGTTCTGATATTGCTACTCCATGCGCATTGTAAACAACGCATCAATGCGGTCCTTTTCAAAATCAAGATCGGAAAAGACCGGAAGCACAAACCAGATCATGATCGGAGGACCGCAGATCACAGCCCTGTCGGGATGTATGGGGCTTTTGCACAACTATTCTATTCACCCCGCCTTTTAATATGGTCACACCTCTTTTCATTGTCGTCATCAAGGGACCCTCCCTCAAAGTACGATTGTCTATTATCTGAAAATCGGCGGCAGGAGTTGGAGGTAATCCTGGCCGGTGATCGCGCCGGCACAGATAAACCCCGAATGGGTCGCCCCCTCGACTCCCCCCTCGTTGAGCCGCTTCCCGTAGGTGTCGCCGGCAAAGTAGAGCCCCTTAACCGTCGGACATTTTACATCGACCCACTCGTCCTCCGGGTGCCTCCACAGGATGCATGTGTCCCCTACGGTAAAGAGGATCCACTCAAGCGCATCCCGATACCCTGGGAAGGCATGCTCCGAAAACTGCAGTATCCGGTCGATGACGATATTCACCTTCTCCTTGTCGTGCGCCTCCTCGGCCAGGATGCTGCTCGCCATTTGTACCAGATGTTTCCCTTCCGGAACCACCGTCGGGGCAATTTCGGACATCGTCCCGATATCGAGCGGGACATTCCCCCTGAAGATCCCTTCGCTCTCAGGGATCAACATGGAGGTATGGTAAAAGGAGCGCGGGTCTACCCCGTCGAGCCCGCAGAGCTCATAAAGGGGTTTTTTCAGCCCGAATTGGCCCGCTACCATCGAGGTGTGGATAATATTCTTCGTCAACCTGACAAATTCCGCTGGGAGCAGGTCCTCCGGTATCAGCTTCAAGAGCTCCTTGGGCGGGAGCGTGCAGACAACGACCGGCGCATTGATCTCCACGGTCTTCCCATTGATCTCGGCCACCACGCCGGATACCATGCCATCTTTAATCGTCACTTCCCTGACCCTGGCGTTCGTGACAACGTCCCCTCCGGCATCTTTCACGGCCGTCGCAAATCCCTCCGTGATAAACCGATGGCCCGGCGACCCGGCAAAGGCCCAGGACCCGTTGAGAATATGCACCCCCGTCTCCTGCACCTGCAGAAAAACCTTGATGTTCTCACCGGCAGAGTTCAGCGCCGGATCGTTGATGATCGTCTGAAAGGTCCCCATCGCATAGTGAAACTCCTGCGCAAGCTCGCTCGCGGTGATCCCCTCCACCCAGTCCTTCAGAGTAACGTGGTCCAGCTTCTCCGCCTCCTCGATCGTCCCCACCTTCAACTTTTGCATGTGAACCTTCGCCATCTCGGCGTAATCATGATCGCTCATCCACGCATACTTGGACTTCCGCCCCGGAATGGACTGCCTCCCCAGAACGGACGGGTTCCAGTCGTGGTCGTACCAGACAAACCCGACATTGGGGTAGAAAATCGACGGCTTGTTGAACAGGGCCAGCGCCTGGCTGACACGACCCCGGTTCGTATACCAGGAACCACGACCGCCCGCCTCCAAGGTGTAGCCGTGAAGCAGTTTCCTGTCGATCATCGTCTGCAGGTCGGGCTCGGATCGATCGCTCACCCAGGAGCGGGCCGAGGTCATCAGGGTCTTGCGAAAGGCAGCGGCATCGGTGATCCCTTCGCCTCTGAACGAGGTGGCACGCCCCCCAACCTGAGAAGAGGCCTCCAAAATCAAAACCCTCTTGCCCGCCATGTTCGACAAAAGGGCACCGGTCACCGAACCGGCTATCCCGCACCCAACAATGATAACATCGTACTCTCCCGAAACCGCTGCAGACATGACTCCTCCTTATCTATAATGGTATCTTCGAAGACAAAAACTACCTGGCTATCGCTTTCTTAAAATCAATCCCCAGATCCTCCATGATCACCCTGGCCGTCGCTCTCCCACCACCATTAATACCAACTCCCGGATGAGTACTGACCCCACACATGTATAGTCCCTGAATCGGGGTCTTATACTGCCCCCAACCGGGAAGCGGCCGATTCCCGAATGACTGGTTGAGGAATGAACCAATATGGCCGATATCCCCTTCAACAAGCGAAGGATTCATCCGCTCATAATCGAGCGGACTGGCGATCCATCTGCCGAGAATATTGCGATCATCCAAATTAGTACAGTGCTTACGCGCCGTCTCCAGCACTTGGTCAGCAATTTCATTCTTTACCTCATCCCACGCCGCAGCCCCGCCATCCCGTAATCGATAGGGCTCATAGTGGTAGAGATATAAGGTATGCTTTCCGGCCGGGGCCCGGGTGGGGTCAACGATGGTGGTGATACCCATAATCGGCATCCCGGCATTGGGCACCCCATAGGAATAATCATCGTACATCCGCAGAAGTTCTTCCGGGTATGGACAGATCTCCACAAACGGCGCCTTATTGACATCCCCGCCGGCCTTGAAATTGGGGGCCTCGTTCAGGGCGATGGCCTGCACTAGGGGCGCAAAGGAGCTCGACTTCAATTTCCGTACATCGTCTTGGAAGTTCGGAGCAACCTCCTTGTCGCTGAGCATCTGTAGAAAGAGCTGCTTGACGTTGACATTCGAAACGACGGCCTTCTTTGCGGTAATCTGGTCGCCGTTCTTGAGGATGACGCCCGTGGCCGCGCCGTTCTCCACAACAACCCTCTCCACGGCCGAATTGAGCTTGATCGTGCCCCCATGATCACGTATACAGGCGGCCAGGGCCTCACTCAAGGCGCCGGAACCCCCGACAGGTATGGTCAGCCCCCAGGTGTGAAACAGCGGCCAGCCTGAGGCATAGAGACCCGTCCCCTTTTCCCGCGGCCCGATCATTTCCTCGGAAGCCCACCTGCCGAAGGCGGCCCTCAT
>JAFGSH010000242.1 GCA_016934695.1 Deltaproteobacteria bacterium | reverse complement strand
CTTCGTCATCCCGGCGATCTTACGAACCATGTCCCTGCGGGCCTCGATATCGTACTGGCCCGTGATGGCGATCTCTTCCATCCGGGGAGACCCTCCGCCGTGGAGCGCGCCGAAGTTGGCGATACCCCCCTTGGCGGAGCAGGCCATGTCGCCGACATGGCGCCACAGCTGCGCCTGGTTTTCCGGCGACATCGTGCTGCTGCGGGTGGTGTACTTCCTGGCGAACGGGGCCGTCTCGGGATTGACGAATTCCCCCTCGTGGGGGAAAGTGGCCGGAATGCCGCCCGAGATATCGGCCAGCATCTCCATCTCATGGAAGACCGCCTCGCCGGTCAGGCAACGGCCCACATTGGCGTAGATGGAATGGGGGATATAGTTCCCCGGTCCGTACGGGATGAAACCCCTCCCCGGCATGTACACCTCCGGTTTCCCCAGTTCGGAGGCGGTGAACCCGGCGGCGTATCCCAGCTCCGTCACCTTGATGATCTCCGCAAATTTGGAAGCCACATGTTTGGCCTTACCGATGCCGTTGGCATCCGCCGCCAGGGCGCAGGTTCCCAGCATCAGGTCCCCCAGGGCCGGCTTGCACCCCGAATAGCTGTGGCGGTGGAAGAGGGCGAAGAGGAGGGCCAGGATCCCGCCGTGCCGGTATTCGCCGCACAGGAAGACCCGTTCCCAGGGGACGAAGACGTTGTCGAATATCAGGTAGGAGTCGGTGCTCCCCGCGTTGAACCCCTTGGGGAAATACTTACGGTCGCGGAAGTTGTGGATCGTCAGGAGCTGCTTCACCCCGTCCCAGTCGCCGGGGACGGCGAAGGAAACGGCATAGTCCTTGTCATCCTCCATCAGGGCCCGCGTCGGGACCACGAGGATCTCGTCGGCGATGGCCGACTCCGAGATATGGACCTTGGCGCCGCGGACAACGATCCCGTCCTTCTTCCTTTCGACCACGTGGACGTAAGAGTCGGGATCGGGCTGCTTGCTGGGACGCAGCATCCGGTCGCCCTTGACGTCCGTCTGGGCGCAGCATCCCACCAGGTCTTCCGTCTGGAACCGTTCGAGCCACTTCTTGAAATTCTCGTGATACTGCGTGGCGCCCTTGTTCTCCTTGTCCGCCTCGTAGGAGACGGTGTAGACGGCGTTCGCCGCGTCGATCCCCATGCACCGCTGGACACACCCGCCTACCACCTGGCAGTAGAGGCGGGTCATATCCTGTTTCTTGTGGAGGTCCTCCTTGCTCTGGTGGATATGGTTAAACCGGTTGATCTTTTTACCGGTCAGGTGCGACGTGGCCGTCAGGAAACCCTCGTACTCGGGTTTCGCGGCCAGTTCGAAGGTGGTCCCCATGACGTTGTAGGCGGGAATGAACCGCTCGTCGTCACGCCCTATCTTCTCGCCGTTCATGAAGAGGTTCCTCTTCATCTTGCTCAGGCCTTCGACATACTGCTCCTTTGTTCTCATGGTGATTCCTCTCTTTTCTGTTGCGCAATGACTTAAATAAAAACCATCCCGAGGGATTCGGCGATACAGGCAGGCTTCTCCTGATCCTCGATCTCGATCGTATGAGTCGTCGCGATGAGAACCCGTCCTCCCTTCGATTCCTCCACTTTCGACAACACGATCCGGTCGCGTATCCGCGAATTCACTGCGACCGGATTGAGGAATCTGACCTTGTTGAGACCGTAATTGATCGTCATCTTCGCCCCCACGGGCGTGACGGCACCCTGATAGCTGAAGAAGGGGATCTGCGACAGGGTCAGAAAACCGTGGGCGATCGTCGTGCCGAAGGGCCCCCTGGCCGCCTTCTCCTTGTCGACGTGGATCCACTGGTGGTCCCCCGTGGCGTCGGCGAATTGGTCGATCTGATCCTGGTCTATCTTCTTCCATTCCGATACGAAGATCTCGGTCCCCACAAGCTTCTTGATCTCTTCCAGCGGTAGTTCCTGTGCCATCGATAGTGCTCCTTTCCGGTATGATTTGCCGCTATATACTACATTTCAATCGTTGCCACAAACCTCAGCCAACGCCGGATTTCGCGATCGGAATGAACGCCGCTCCACGTCCGGAGGACGGGATTACCCGACCCACTCCCAGATCGCCGCGGCCCCTTGGCCGTGGCCGATGCACATGCTCTCGACGGCATACCGGACCCCGTAAGAGGGCATCTCGTGCATGAGGGTGACGGCGATCCTGGTCCCCGTGCATCCCAGGGGATGGCCGAGCGAGATGCCGCTCCCCCGCGGATTGAGAAGCTCATGATGGCGGATCCCGAGCTTCTCCGTACAGTACACCGCCTGAGAGGCAAAGGCCTCGTTGATCTCCCACAGTTCGATCTGGTCCATCGTCATACCGGCATGTTTCAAGACCTTCGGGATCGCGACGGAAGGACCGATCCCCATATACTTGGGGTCCACGCCGACGACCGCGTAATCGATCAGCCGCATCTTCGGTTTCAGCCCCAGTTCGTTGCATATCTCCTTGCTGGCGACCAGGACACAGGCAGCGGCGTCATTGACCTGACTGGAGTTTCCAGCTGTGACGGTCGCCTTCTCGTCGTCCATGAAGACCGGGGGGAGGGGTGCAAGAGTCTCCAGGGTCGTCTCAGGCCTGATCCCCTGATCCCGATCCACCACCATCCGTTCCGTGCCGCCGTCCGGGGTGGGAATATCCGCCTCGACGGGGAGGATCTCTTCCTTGAAGAGCCCCTCAATCGTCGCCTTATGGGCCTTGGCATGGCTTTCCACGGCCATTTGATCCTG
>JAFGSH010000241.1 GCA_016934695.1 Deltaproteobacteria bacterium | reverse complement strand
TCCCATGGGGATCCTTCCGTAGGAGGGTTTGATCCCGAAACACCCCGTGTAGGAGGCGGGGATGCGGATCGACCCGCCGCCGTCAGATCCGGTTGCCACGGAGATCATCCCGGCGGCAACCGCCGCGGCCGAACCGCCGCTGGACCCACCCGGCGTCCGTTCGAGGTTCCAGGGATTTCGCGTGGCACCGAAGAGGCGGTTCTTGCAGAACCCCGTTGATCCGAATTCAGGCGTATTGGTCTTCCCCACCACAATGGCACCGGCCTGCCGCAGGCGGGCAACCTGCACTGAATCTTCAGCGGCCACATTGTCCTTGAAGGGAACGGAACCAAAACTGGTGACCATTCCTTTGACGTCTTCCAGGTCCTTCACACCGATGGGGAGGCCGGCAAAGGGACCGGGGGCTGTTCCCACCGCGAGCGATTCGGTTGCGCGCTTCGCTTCGTCCATCGCCCTGTCGGCATCGATCGAGACGAAGGCGTTTACCGAGGGGTTTGCCTCCCCTATTCGTCTCAGCGTATCCTCCATCACCTCGAGGGGCGTCACCTCCCCAGACGTCATAAGACCAATAAGTTCCCGAGCCGACGTGTACGAGATCGCTGCCATATCTTTTCCCCCTTTTTGTCGTGTGATTGCCGGATACGGTAATAGAAAAAGATCTTCCGGTCAAGGGAATAGAAACGAGGAGATTATATACATACCTAGTCAGAATGGTTGAGATGTGCCGAGTAGGTTCCGCTGCGGAGCGCCTCAACGAGTTCCTTGTCACTCCTGATCGGCGAGGGGAAGCTGGTATAGCCCCGTCCTACTGTCAGCAGGCCGTGGGCGTCGGATCCGCCGATCCCTTTGAGCCCCAACATGGTTGCTGCCTGGAGGGCGAGGCGGTTATCCGACGGAGAGACGCTGCCGTTGGCGACCTCGAGGGCGTAGAGCCCCTGAAGGGCCAGAACCAGATCCCCCAGCATTCCGCCGACCATGTCCTTCTGGTAGGGGTGGGCGGGGATGGCCACGCCGCCTCTGGTCTGCACCCAGTCTATCGCGTCTTGCATCGGGAGCCCGGAGAGGAGATCCCCCCGACCCACCTTGACGCCGAAGATGAGAAGATGTCCTTCTGCCGCCCGGTACTCCATCCCTCTGAAGATCGGGAATCCGGTCGTTCGTGATATCTCGTCGAAGGGCTCGCTGAGGGCGTGGGAGTGGTGTTCGGTGACACAGACGGCATCAAGCCCGACGGCTCGGGCCCGCGGCACGAGCTCGTCCGGTTTGATATTGGAATCACCTCCGAGGGCAGAGTGGATATGGAGATCGATCTTGAACATATATACTTCCACTATGGGAAATTCAGGCCTTCGGATACAACCTTGGTTGTTTTGAAAGGAGCACCATAGAGGAAGGGGGCGTCTTTGTCAAGAGATGAAACCCCTGAAAATGCTCTCGGCGTTTTCCCCCAGGATGGCGTCGATCTCCTCCTTTGTAAAATGGATTCCGTCAGGTGCCCCCTCGGGAAGCGACTGCATGATCCGAATGTATTCCCCGGTGGGGATCGTGGGGTCGAAGATCGGACCGTCAGTTCCGAAGAGGATCTTGTCGCAGCCGGCCTTGTCTATAATCTCTCTGAGCTCCCTGCAGAAGAGGGGAAAGTTCCGCTTTGCCAGGGTCTGCCACTCGGCCATGTCGCCGTAGAGGTGCGGTTGCATGTAGGCCAACCCCGCCCAATCACGCCACCAGTACTGCCCCATGTGGGCGGCGATGACCGTCAGGTCGGGGAAATCCGTGGCGAGGGGGTCCAGAAACAAAGGATGGGCGTAGGTTCCCCCCTTCCCCGGGGGGATGATGGGCCCGGTATGGATCAGGACGACACCGCCAGCCTCCTGGACTATATCGTAGAGACGGTATGCTTCCTCCCCGTTCGGGTAATAGCCATGATCGGGGTGGAGTTTGAGTCCCTTGAGACCATAGTCGTCGAGACAGCGGCGCATCAGGTCCGCCGCCTCGGGGCGGCGCGGATCGACGCCGGCCAGGCCGATGAAACGGTCGGGGTGCCGCCTCGCGATTGCCCCAGTCTGTTCGTTTACGGTCTGTGCCACCTCAAGGGTGCTCCCTTTGATTGCCGCATTATCCACGGCACAGAAAACGGTGACGTCGACGCCGTCTCTATCCATCTTCGCCAGGAGCTTTCCCCCGTCGGGATCGGCGAAATCCTCCCGTACCTGCTCGGCCAGCGTCTCGAAATCAAGATCGATCCCCAGCTTCTTTGCAGTTCCAAATGTCCATTGTGCGATCACGCGGGCCGTTCCTCTGCCGAGGCGATGCATCATGTGATAGTGCGTATCGATAATCATCGGTGCCACTCCTCTCCTGTATGTGATTAGTTCGGGTATTTCTGAATAAGAATGATCTGCATGGTACGAATCCGACCGGGGAAAGTCAAGAAGAGAACGACGGGGAAGTTGACAGGGGGAGAACTCTTCACTATACTCCTCCCGCGTGTACAATTCGAAAATCAGCGAAGGAGGGATGAGGAATGGACGTGACGTTTGACCTCAGGGGGAAAGTGGCAATCGTGACCGGCGGCGGGCGGGGAATCGGACGCTCTATCGCGCTGGGGCTGGCGGGGGCGGGTTTTTCCGTCGTGATAGC
>JAFGSH010000240.1 GCA_016934695.1 Deltaproteobacteria bacterium | reverse complement strand
CCCATGGGGCTCGAAGAGCTGACGACCACGAAATTCATCATCTACGGAGACGGGCAGATACGGACATGAAGTGGGGACTGTTCGGAGGGACCTTTGACCCCGTGCATCTCGGACATCTGAGATGCGCCGAGGAGGTCCTCGAACTGTTCGGCTTCGACAAGATCCTCTTTATCCCCGCCGCTATCCAGCCCCTCAAGACGGACAGGGAGATCCTCCCCTTCCGCCACCGGGCGCAGATGCTCAGGCTGGCCATCGAGGGAAACCCCTCGTTCGCGGTATCGGACATAGAAGAGAAGAGGGGAGGGAGGTCTTACTCCGTCGAGACCGTCAGGCACTTTCTCGGCGCCGCGCCCGGGGGTGCCGAGATTTCCTTCATCCTGGGACAGGATGCCTTCCACGAGATTCCGATGTGGAAGGAATGGCGGGAACTGGTGCGGCTGTGCGACTTCATCGTCATGACCAGGCCGGGATATGAGACAAGGGGCCTGGCGGATGTCTTCCCTCCCGATGTCGCCTCGCTGTTTCACTATGACGAAGCCGCGGACGGATTCAGGGGGCCCGCCGGCCGCTGGATCTTCTTCAGATCGCTGATCCTCCTCGATATATCATCCACGGACATACGGGACCGCGTCACGGCCGGCCGCTCCATCAGGTACCTCGTCCCCGATCCTGTCCGGGACTACATCCTCAAGAACAGCAACGGCGGCTATTTTTCTTGAGGGCTTACGCAAGGGCGAGAGCGACCGGCTCTCGCCGCTGTTTTTGAATATGAGAAGAAGATTCGGACTCACCCTTGCCACAGGGACCCTGGTGCTGCTCTCGCTTCTCCTTTCCGGCTGTAATGAGCGGGAGGAGACATTTCAGGTCGGCGTCCTGCAGTGGACGGAGCAGATCGATTCGTTCCGGCAGACGTACCGGGGGGTCATCGACGGCCTTGCGGACAAGGGCTATCGGGAGGGGATAAACCTCCTGGTGGAGTACAGAAACGCGGAGCAGGACGGCGACCTGGCGCTGAAGATGGCGCACGGCTTCGTCGAAGAGGGAGTCGATCTGATCGTGTCCCTGGGCACCGGGAGCAGCCTGGCGGCCCTGAAGGCCACGGAAGAAGAGCGGATCCCGATCGTGTATTCCATCGTCGCCAGGCCCCGGGCGACCGGTGTTATCAAGGAATACGAGGACTCGGGACGGAATATTACCGGCGTCACCATGAAGGTGCCGGTGCGGGAGTAGTTTGAAGTGGTCAGGGAGGTCCTCCCGCCCTTCGAGAGGCTGGGGATCCTGTACTGTGCGGAGATGCCCCAGGCGGCAGCCGGCGGTGAGGAGGCCGCCGCCGTCGCCCCCGAATTCGGGTGGATACCCGTGGCGAGCCCCTTCCCGGTGGAGGGACTCCCGCAACTCCATGAGATTGTTGCATCCCTCGCCCGGCAGGTTGATGTCATTTATCTGCCGCCCGACCCTGTCCGCAGCCGGCCTGAAAACAGAAAGATTATTCTTCATGTCGCTGATGAATGCGGAACGCCGGTTGTCGCTGAGGAGGAAGCATTCGTCAGAGAGGGCGCGCTGATGGCGGTACACTGCGATTTTTACGAGATCGGGCGGCAGGCCGCCAATCTCGCCGCTCAGGTCCTCGCGGGGGTCGACGTGCGAAAGATCCCCTCCCAGAAACCCCTCGCCAAAAGATTGTCCCTGAACCTCCGGAAGGCCCGAAAATTGCATATCGAGATCAAGCGCAACGCCATCTTACGGGCGGACACTCTGTTTGAGTAGGGCGGGATACTGTTTATGAGGTTTCCACGGATAGCACCGAAGCGATTCAGCACCCGCGTGATCGGTATAACGCTGATCGCTGGCCTGATCCCCCTCCTGTTCTTCTTCCTCGTGATCCAGCTGTTCATACACCGTTTTCCGGACGAGACCAGCCATACCATCCGGCAGGGACAGGAAGAGCAGCTGCGGCGCAGCGAATGGGTGATACGGGACATGGCGGAGGATTTCATCCGCCAGAAGGCCATGGATGTGGTCCTCCAACTGGAGCTGTACCTGGAGGCCCGCCCGGGGATGACGGTCGCGGATCTGCAGGCTGATCAGGATTTCAGGGAAATCGCCTTGCAGCCGGTCGGCAGGACGGGATATACGAGCGTGCTGGATTCTGAGACCGCCGCCTGCCTGTTTCATAGAGATCCGCGGGTAGAGAACGTAAGCCCCCAATCCCTGTCGGAGAAACTGCCCGAATTCTACGCCATTGCAGAGTCGAGCATGGGGGGACGGTATGCGCGCGGGTTCTACACATGGGAGAACCCTGACGGAAACGCAATCGAAAAGTTCATGTACATAGCGCCGCTGAGCAGCCGGACCGCGGACGGCGTTCGCTTCAGTGTCGTGGCAAGCACCGGAGTCGACGAGTTCACATCGCCGATCCGGGCGGCCCAGGACGTCTACCGCAGCACGGCCCGGTACATGGAGATCACCCTGAACAGGCTGATCCGGTCATTCACGCACACGGGGGTTTTCATCGCGGGAGGAGGAATCCTCCTCATCCTGGGATTCGCCGTCTGGATGGGGGTGTATCTTTCCCGTTCCATCGTCCTTCTCAGGGAAGCGACACGGGCGATCAACCAGGGTGATTTTACCGTGCGGGTGAAGCAGACCGGCTCCGGGGACGTTGCCGAGCTGATGGAGGATTTCAACCGGATGGCGGAGACGCTCTCGGCAACAACGGTAAAGAAGCAGGCATTGGAGGCAAGTGAAGAGGAGCTGAAGAAGACGAACATCCGCCTGCAGGAGGAGATCGCCGAGCACAAACAAGCCGAGGAGCGGATCAGCCAGTCCCTCGGGGAAAAGGAAAACCTGCTCGCTGAGATTCACCACCGGGTCAAGAACAACCTGCAGGTCATCTCCAGCCTGCTCGCCCTCCAGTCCGGGCATATAGCGGACGAGAGGGCCCTCTCTCTCGTCAGGAATTGCGAGGATCGGATCAGGTCGATGGCCCTTGCCCATGAGAAGCTCTACCTCTCGGAGGATCTCTCCCGGATCGACTTCAGCAATTACGTAAAGATCATGGCGGCCCGGCTGTTCCAGGTCTACGGGGTTGATTCGCGGTGTGTCACCTTTTCGTCGCACGTGGAGGATGTCCTGTTCACGATCGAGACGGCGATCCCGCTGGGGCTCATCATCAACGAGCTCCTCTCCAACACCCTGAAATACGCCTTCCCCGAAGGGAGGAATGGGGAGATCACCGTGCGTCTCGATGCGGACGAGGAGACCGGGGGATATACGCTGGTCGTCGCGGACGACGGCATCGGTCTCCCGGAGGGCATCGATTCCAGGTCGCCCGAGACCTTCGGCCTGCAGTTGGTGAATATTCTCGTCGAACAGCTCGGCGGGACGATGACCCTCGACAGGGAAGGAAGAACCTCTTTCAGGATCACCTTCAGTGAACAGCGGTACAAGCGGAGGATATGAGCCATTGACTGAACGTGTCATTGACGCCGTCTTCGACAGCGTTTTCATAGCCGACCTCACGGGGGATATCAAGGAGGTCAACGAGGCGTGCTGCCGCACCCTCGGGTACGGACGCGAAGCCCTCCTCGGCATGCCTGTGTCCTCGATCCTCCAACAGGGGGAAGTCTCGGAGATACTGGGCCTGGCGCATGAGGAACGGAAGAGGGGCCTTCGCCTGAACCTGAGAGCGGCCGGTGGGGCGCTGGTTCCGGTGGAGGTCAATGCGCACCGCTGCATCCACAGAGGGAAAGAGGCTGTCTTCTGCGCGGCGCGTGAAAGAGCCGGGCGGACACGGACGGAGGGGGAGACGTGCCGTGCCGTTTTTGAGGAGCTGGAAGACGGGTACTGGGAGACCGATCTTGCCGGGAGGCTTACCTTCGTCAATGAGGCCATGTGCAGAATGGCGGAGGCGACGCGGGAAGAGCTCCTGAGCGGCGTGAATCTGAGTGACTATGCCGATCCCGAGACGCAGAAAAGGATCCACGAGACTTTTGGGGAGGTGTACCGGACGGGGAGGCCGGCGGCGGTCGGGGATTACGAGGTGACCAAGAGGGACGGCAGCACGGGGGTGTTCCAATTCAATGTCTCCCTGATGCGGGACGAGAAGGAGCAGCCAATCGGATTCCGGGGGATTACCCGCGACGTCACCGAGCGCCGGGCGATGGAGAGGGCTCTCCAGGAAAGCGAGGAGAGCTACCGGAACGTCCTCGAGCTGGCGCCCGACTCGATTGCCATCGCCAGGAGAAAGGGTGCCCGGTATCTCCAGGTCAACGACGCCTTCTGCCTGAAGACCGGCTACAGCGCTGAAGAAGTGATCGGGAAGACCTCCAGGGAGTTGAACCTGTACGTCGATCCGGCCGTCCGGAAACGGCTCTTCGACATCCTCGCGCGTGAGGGAAAGATAGACGGGATCGAGATCCGGTACCGGACAAAGGACGGGGCCGTCCTGGACGACCTGCTGTCGGCCCGGACCATACGTTTCCGGGGCGAGGAGTGTTTCCTGATCGTGGCCACGACGATCACCTCGCTCAGGAGGGCCCAGGAGGCACTTCGCCGGAGCGAGGAGAAGTACCGCACCATCCTCAAGAATATGGAGGAGGGGTATTACGAGGTCGACCGTGTCGGGCGGTTCACCTTCTTCAACGATGCCATGTGCCGGATGCTGGGGTTCTCGAGGGAGGAACTGACGGGGATGGACTCCCGGCGATACACCGCCCCCGAGGCGGCTGAGAGGATATTCGAGACCTTCAGCGAGGTCTGGCGGACGGGAAAACCGGCCGAGGATGTCGTCCAGGAGATCATCAGAAAGGACGGAACCAGGGCGGCGCACGAGATGTCCGTCTCGCTGATGAAGGATGAGAGGGGAACACCGGTCGGGTTCCGCGGTGTCGTGCGGGATGTCACCCTCCGGAAACGGGCCGAAAAGGAGATACAGACCCACCGTGAGCATCTCGCCCTCATCAACCAGATCCTCCGCCATGACCTGACGAATGATCTCGTGGTGATGCAGAGCGCCCTCAACCTGTATAAGATCTCCCGCGAGGGGGAGCTTCTGGACGAGACAACGGGGCGGATCAGGAAGAGCCTGAAACTCATCGACCGGATGAAGCAGCTTGAATCCTTCATCTCTTCGCACAAGGATCTCAAGGCGTACAAGATCCGCGACATCGTGCGGGAGGTCGCCGAAAACTATCCGTTCATAGAAATCGAGATCCAGGGGAAGGCTCAGGTCATGGCCGACGATTCCCTCATTTCCGTTATAGACAACATCGTACGGAATGCCGTTATCCACGGAAAGGCGGACAGGATAGCGGTAACCATCGGTGAAGAAGAGGGGATGTGCGAGGTGCGCATCGCCGACAACGGGTCGGGTATCGCCGACGAGATAAAGGAAACGATCTTCGAGGAGGGGTACCGGTACGGGGACACCGGCCATACCGGCATCGGCCTCCATATCGTCAAGAAGGCTATGGAGAAATACGGCGGGTATGTCTACGTGGAGGACAACGAGCCGCGGGGCGCCGCCTTCGTCCTCATGTTCAGGGCGATATAAGAGAGAGGCGAGAAGGGATGAAGAAACGGATTTTGATCGTAGAGGACGAGGTTATCATAGCGAGGGACATCGAGAGCAAACTGAGAGGGCTCGGGTACGACACTCTCCCCGTCATCTCCTCCGGAGAGGAGGCGATCGAGAAGGCCGGGGATCTCAAGCCGGATCTGATCCTGATGGATATCGTCCTGAACGGAGACATAGATGGAATAGAGGCGACCAGCCGGATCGGGAAACTCTTCAACATACCCGTCGTGTATCTCACCGCCTACGCCGATGAAAAAACCCTTGAACGCGCGAAGGTGACGGACCCCTTCGGATATATGATCAAGCCTTTCGGGGAAAAGGAACTGCACAGTACCGTCGAGATGGCCATCTATAAGCACCGGAGCACCGAGAAGCTCCTGGACAGCATGGAGGGAACGATCGACGCCCTTGCCACGGCGCTGGAGATGCGCGACCCGTATACGGCCGGCCACCAGAGACGCGTCGGGGAGCTTGCAGAGGCCATCGCCCTTGCGTTGAACCACCCGGGTGATGAGGTCAGGGGGATCCACCTTGCCGCTCTTATTCATGACGTCGGGAAGATATACGTTCCTGCGGAGATCCTGAGCAAGCCGGTCCAGTTGACGGAGAACGAGTTCAACATCATCAAGACCCATCCGCGGATCGGGTACGACATACTCGGGAGGATAGAGTTTCCCTGGCCCATTGCCGAGATGGTCTATCAGCACCACGAGCGGATCGACGGCTCGGGGTACCCGCGGGGGCTGAAGGGGGACGAGATCATCTTCCAGGCGAGGATACTGGCGGTGGCCGATGTGGTGGAGGCCATGACCTCCCGCAGGCCGTACCGGCCGGCCATCGGGATAGAGACCGCGCTGGAGGAGATCTCCGCCGGCAGGGGCACGAGGTACGATCCCGATGCCGTGGATGTCTGTGTGAGACTCTTCAGAGAGGAGGGGTTTGTATTCAGCGGCGTGTCGTAGGAGCGGAGGTGCGCCTTCCTACGGGATCGGCACAAAGGCGTCCTTCCCCGCGGCCAGCATCAGCGCCAGCGGCATCGCCTCCCTCCCCAGTCTCACCATCCGTTCGGCCGTCTCCCTGATATCCCACTGCGCGTGCCTGTCTTCGCGGAGGCGGGAGATATGGTACAGTTCCCTGACATTCGCCCGGAGGGCCACCCGTTTGCGGTGCGCGTTGGTGAGGACGTAGGGCGCCGCCGGGGGGGCCGCCGCTCTGATCCGCCGGTAGGCCTCTTCGGTCCGGGAGATGATCTCCATGAACCGCCCCTCCATCCCGACCTCGCATATCGAGGGGGGGATCGTGACGCCCAGCGATGGATTGTACTCCTGGCAGGTGATGGTGGCCATGCGGTGCCGTTTCAACTGGGCGAAGCAGGAGGAGCTGGCCACGACCTCGAAGAGAAATCCGGCATGCTCGAATTCCCGCAAGGGCGGGTCGTAGACCTGCATCCGCCGGCAGGCGGTCCGGACGATCTCTTCCTTTTTCTGCCGATCCATCGCACGGCTTGCCGCCATGCAGGACTCCAGGGGGAGATCGGAGGACGAATGCAGGAGGGCGGCGACGATTGTTTCATCCCCTTCCGGCGTGGCGTGCAGGAGGGTCACGTTCCCGTCCCGCCCCACGGCGGCTCCTCCCTGTTTCGATGTATCCAGGGACGCCGCCTGCCTTTTCAGGTCCTCTCTCGTTTCACGGTCGAAGAGGGTCGCCTCCGTATACCGGATCAGCGAGGGGGCGATCCCCCCGGTTGCCTCGTAGAGATTCTTCCCGTATTCGTTGACCTCGGCAAGGGCGTGCGCCGCCGAGCGCCTGAGCATCAGCTCGAGGTTCCGGGCGTTCAGTGTCATCCCCAGCTGGGCATGCGTCGCCAGGGAGACGATGTACCGTGCATCCTCCTTCGCCCAGCCGTCCACCGTGGGGCGGTTTGAGGGGTCGGCCGCCACCATGTCCCGGTGCTTCTCGAAGAGGTGCTCCTTCAGGGCTGCGTACAGTTCGTGGTACAGGGCGTTCTGCTCTTTCACCGTATCGACGAACAGCCCCTCCAGCCCCCCGTCCCTGACCTCCCGGGGGATGACGAAATCATCCTCCAGGCGGATGTAACGCTGGGACTTTTCGGTGTAGGAGCAGAGGCGGAACTTCTCGATCTCCTCGACCGCGAGGCGGGAGACGCCCAGGATGTCGATGTTGAAGACGGCGTGTTCGGCGATGGAGCTGTGCCCCATACCGAAGACGATCGTTCGGTTGGACTGCCGGGCCTTCTCCACCTCTTCCCGCGCGGCGGCCCTGAGCTCGTCGACGGGGAGAGGGTTTCTGCTGATGCGGGCGTACGCGGCGCAGAGGGTCTCCGGTGTCAGGCGATCCTCCCCCTCCAGGGCGGCGCGGCACTCCCTGATCACCTCATAATCGACATTGTGTCCCGCCAGTATGATCTTCACGGTTCTCCCCCGTTTCTATCAGGTGAACGAGTGGTACAGGGCCTGCACGACGGCCCACAGGAGTACCCCCGCGGTCAGGACGATGCAGGCTGTCGCGGCCGCGCGGTGGAGGAGATTCTCCCTGCGTCTCTCCCGGTACCCCAGCAGGAACCCCAGGAGGACCCCCGATGCGATCCCGCCCCCGTGCGCCCAGTTGTTGATCCCGGGGATCATGAATCCGAAGAGGATGAGTCCCATGACCCACCCCATGACCTGCCGGTAGATCGCCTGCCCGTAGATACCCCCCCTGCTCTTCCCGTAGTAGAGCGTCGCCCCGATCAGGCCGCAGACGCTGG
>JAFGSH010000023.1 GCA_016934695.1 Deltaproteobacteria bacterium | reverse complement strand
CTCAGGACCGAAGAGATCGGCATGCTCGCCTCTTCGGTGTCGGCCGTCCCCGCGGTGAGGAAGGCCCTCCTCCCGCTGCAGAGAAGCGCCGGGAGGCAGGGGGGAATCGTAGCCGAGGGGAGGGATATGGGAACGGTGGTGTTTCCCCGTGCGGAGGTGAAATTTTTTCTGGATGCCGATGTCGAAGAGCGGGCGCGGCGCCGGTACCTCCAGCTCCTTGAAGATGGGAAGAACGCCGACCGCAGCGAGGTCAGGCGGGGGCTGGAGGCGAGGGATCGCCAGGACAGGGCAAGGGATATAGCTCCCCTGAGGCCGGCGGAGGATTCCGTCGTGATCGACACCACCGGCATGGACATAGAGGGAGTGGTCGAAAAGATGGCGGTGATCGTGAGGAAACGCGCACACGGGCGCTCATGACGTATCCGCCGTATCGTAACCGGAGCCGTAAAAAGTGCTTGAAAAACCCCGGAGATAATTGCTAAGTAGCGCATACTGATTACGAGCGGAAGTTCTTGCTGCCACAAGGGGGAGATAACGTTATTTCATGGAAACCATTGTATCCGTAAAACCGCTGCTGGCCGTTGCCGTTTCACTCTTTGGATCGCTTCTCATCATCGTCTGCGGCAGGAAACCCAATCTGAGGGAGAGCTGCTCCATCACGATCGCGCTGATCAAGTTCGGCATCATCATCTCCATGCTGCCGGCGGTTCTCGCCGGGAAGAGGATGGTCTTCAACCTTGTCGATGTCCTCCCGGGTGTGGGAATCGCCTTCCGGGTCGATCCGCTCGGCCTCCTCTTCGCGCTGGTGGCCTCGTCTCTGTGGATCGTCACGACCATCTATTCGATCGGGTACATGCGGCCCCTGAAGGAGCATTCCCAGACGAGGTACTTCACCTTCTTCGCGCTGGCCCTCTCGTCGGCCGTCGGCGTCGCCTTCTCCGCCAACCTCCTCACGCTGTACATGTTCTACGAGATGCTGTCGCTGTCCACCTACTCCCTGGTCACCCACCACCAGGACGCGGAGGCGCGGTTCGCGGGACGGAAGTACCTGACCTACCTCATGGGCACCTCCATCGCCTTTTTCCTCCCCGCGATGATCATCACCTACTGGTATGCGGGGACCCTCGATTTCGCGGACCAGGGCATCTTGGCGGGGAAGGCCGGAGGGCCGATGCTGATCCTCACCTTCGTCCTCTTCATCGCGGGAATCGGCAAGGCCGCGATCATGCCCATCCACTCGTGGCTCCCCTCCGCCATGGTGGCCCCGACGCCGGTCAGTGCTCTCCTGCACGCTGTCGCGGTGGTGAAGGTGGGGGTCTTTTCCGTCCTCAGGGTCTGCTTCCACATCTTCGGGATCGACCTGATGCACGCCCTCTCCCTCGACATGTTTCTGCTCTACTTCATATCCGTTACGATCATCGTCGGTTCGCTCTTCGCCCTGAGACAGGATGACCTCAAGGCGCGGCTCGCGTACTCGACGGTGAGCCAGCTTTCGTACATCGTGATGGCCGGCGGGCTGATGAGCGTCATGGGGATGACGGGAGGGGTGATCCACATCGTCATGCACGCCTTCGGGAAGATCACCCTCTTCTTCTGCGCCGGCGCCATCATCGCCCATACGGGCTTCAAGAAGATCAGCGAGATGAAGGGGATCGGCAGGATGATGCCCGTCACCATGACGGCCTTCTTCTTCGGATCACTGAGCGTCATCGGCATTCCCCCGCTGGGCGGGTTCATCAGCAAGTGGTACCTGGCCCTGGGCTGCATCGAGGCGGGGCAGATCCCCATCCTGGTCGTCATCCTGACCAGTTCCCTCTTGAATGCGGCCTACTTCCTGCCGATCACGTACAACGCCTTCTTCTCCGACGGGCCCCATTTCAACGCCTCGACACGCTTCAGCGAGGCCCACATCTGCGCCGTGATTCCCCCGGTCCTGACCGCCGTCGCCTCCTTTGTGCTGTTTGTCCGCCCGGGATTCTTTCTCGAACTGGCGCGGATGACCGCGAGGGCCGTCATGGGCGGATAGGATGTGGTTTGTTGTTTCCCCTGCTGCGCACGGGATAGAGGACAGAGATCATGCCGGAGACCGGTAAAGACGAACGCATGCGGGCAAAGGCAAAGCTCTTCGATATGGCGAAGATCTTCTTTCTCCTGATCGTCATCCCCCTGGCCCTGATGGCCCTCCTCATGTTCAACGGGATCTCCACGACGGAAGAGCCTGCGACGAGGCAGGAGGCGGCGCTCCAGCCGGAAACGGGGATGGTCCCGGAGGCCGGGCCGGATGCGTCCCGAAGCGCCGAAGAGGACGCCATGGTCTGGAACAAGGTCGTCGTCGTCATCCTCATCCTTTCCGTCATCATCCTCCTCCTGATAGCCGCGCTCCTCTCCCGGGGTATCTCCCGGCAGTACCAGGTCATTGCCGAAGAGCGGGCCCGCCATCTCGATCTGATGGAGCGGGAATACCAGGAGAAGGAGTGGACCCTCCTGCAGATCGTCCAGGGGAGCACCATCCCCACCTTTGTCATCAACAACGACCACGTCATCACCCACTGGAACACCGCCCTCGAGCGGCTGACCGGGTACCGGGCCGAGGATATGATCGGGACGAACAAGCACTGGCAGGCGTTCTACACGGGGGAGAAACCGATCATGGCCGACCTGATCGTGGACAACGTCAGCGAAGATGAGATCCGGAAGTACTACGGGGTCCGGGGACGCCGGTCGCCCTTTATCGAAGGCGCCTACGAGGCGGAGGACTTCTATCCCCAGATGGGTGACGGCGGCAGGTGGGTCTACTTCACGGCGGCCCCGATACGGGACCCCGAGGGGAACATCGCCGGGGCCATCGAGACCTGCTGGGACCGGACCGATTCGAAGCTCCTGAACGACGAGCGCGAGAAGCACCTCAGGTACCTCTCGGTCCTGTGGAATGTTACCTCCTCCCTGAGCGCCACGCTGGACCCCTTCGAGCGGGTCCGCACGGCCGGCGTGGGGATCTTCGAGAATTTCGCCGATGTCGACAGCCTCGGGGTGTATCTCCGGAGGAGAAACGGCACCTCCCGCATCGTATATTCCTTCGGGTACCGGGAGGCGTTTTACCAGGAGGGGGAAGGCGCCGGCCACGATGTCATCGTCGATGAGGTGGCTGAAAAGAATACCATAATGTTCTTCGAGGACATAACACAGGACAGCACGCCCTGTGGGGAATTCCTGGACGAGGGGCTGAAGTCGGCGGCGTATCTGCCCCTTGCGTCCAAGGACAGCGTCTTCGGTGTGATGCGGGTGTCGAGCCACTCCTCCCCACGCTTTTCGGAAGAGGACAGCAACCTGTTTCCCGTCATTGGCAACCATGTCGCCCTGGCGATCGAGAACGCCAGGCTCCACTACGCGGCGGAGAAGTTCGGGCAGGATCTGGAACGGAAGGTCAGGGAGAAGACGAGGGAGCTGAAGGAATCGTATCAAGAGCTGGAGAAATCGGAAGAAAAATACCGGGCCATGTTCGACGCCGATCCGAGCCCCATCATCATCGTCGACAGGGAGACCTTCAAGATACTGGACGTGAATGCGACCGCCGTCGAATGTTACGGGTATTCGAGGGACGAATTCGTGGGGATGTCCTTTGCGAGGCTCGGGCACACCATCGACCAGGAGGTGCTCGAGGGGCTCGAGAAGATCTCCTCGGATCAGTCGGAGTTCTATTCCCGGAAGCTCTACCGGAAGAAGGCCGGAACCTCCTTTTACGTCAACCTCCACGTCAGCGCCGTGATGTTCATGGGGAAAGACTGCCTGATCGTAGTCACCCCCGATGTCAGCGAGAGCGTCGAGAAGGAGACACAATTGATACAGGCCAGCAAGATGGCCACCTTGGGAACCATGGCCTCGGGGATCGCCCACGAGATCAGCCAGCCGCTCAACGTGATCCAGGTCGCCTCCGATTTTCTGATAAAGACGGTTGCGCGGAATAGAGAGATCAAGAAGGACGACATCATTTCCGTGGCCAGCCAGATAGAGAGGAACGTCCAACGGGCGGCCCAGACGATCAAACACATGAAGGATTTTGTCAGAAAATCGGATGTCAAGGGAGACAGGATCGACATCAACAACCCCATCCGCGATATCTTCAAGATCCTGGGCCAGCAGTTGAAGGTGCACGGGATAGGGGTGGAGCTGGACCTTGCGGAGGATATCCCCCTTATCTTCGCCGATCACAACCGCCTGGAGCAGGTCTTTATGAATCTCGTCACCAACGCCCGCGACGCCCTCGACGAGAGCGGTCAGCACGGCGAAAAGAACGAGAAGATGCTGAAGATACGATCTTTCCCTGAAGACGGCGTGGTCGTGGTCACCGTGTCCGATAACGGAGTCGGCATGTCCGAGCAGGTGAAGGAAAAGATCTTCGAGCCCTTTTTCACGACCAAGAAGCCGGGGGAGGGAACGGGGCTGGGGATGAGCATCAGCTACGGTATCGTCACCGAGTATGGCGGCGCCATTACGGTGGAGAGCGAGGCCGGGAAGGGAACGACCTTCAGGCTGACCTTTCCCGTCGCCTCCTGATGCGTTCCCGGCCGTGAGGGGCGGGAAAGATGGGGGTGCGGCTTTTTATGCTTCTGATATTCGCGGTTTTGTGATAGCGTTCAGCACCGGACAGTGCCCGGTTGGAATACGCCTATGGATATGGACAAGATTCTCCTGATCGACGACGAAGAGGATATCCTCGACGTCCTCTCCCTCTCTCTGAGGAGTGACGGGTATCACGTCATCACCGCCCCCTCCGGCGAAAAGGGTCTAGAGGCCTTCGAGAAGGAATCCCCGCCGATCGTCCTGACCGACCTGAAGATGCCGGGGCTGGACGGAATCGATGTCTTGAAGAGAATCAAGAACACCAACCCCGACGCCGAGGTGATCGTCGTCACCGGCCACGGGGATATGGATTCCGCCATCGATGCCCTGCGCTACGGCGCCTCGGACTTCGTCAACAAACCGGTCCGGGAAGAGGCGCTGCAGATCGCCCTGAAGCGGGCCAAGGAAAAACTGGTGATCCGGGAAAAACTGAGGGCATACACGCTGGACCTCGAGAACATGTGCCACATAGCCATCGGGGAGGTAAAGAGGAAATCCGACTTCCAGGACAAATTGATCACCAGTTCCAATGATGGAATCGTGGCGACGGATGAGAACGGGATCATCGTTGTCTTCAATCCGGGGGCGGAGGTCATCTTCGGGGTGCCCCGGATCGACGTCGTGCGGAAGATGGATTTTCAGGACCTGTTCCCCGCTGAGATAGCGGATCTCTTCAGCCTGATGTTCAAAGAAGGGAAGAATATGGGGGACGTAGGCTGGAAGGACCTCATCATTCGCCGGGAGAACCAGGAGGACGTTCCCGTCAGATTTTCCGCAACCCTCCTGTACGATCGTGACGATATCATCGGGAGCGTCGGTTTCTTCCAGGATCTCAGTGAGATCAAACGTCTCGAACGGGAGCTGGTCAAGTCCGAGAGACTGGCGGCGATCGGCCAGACGGTCGCCCGTCTCGCCCACTACATCAAGAACATCCTGACCGGCCTCAAGGGGGGTACCTATATCGTCAATATTGGCCTTGACAAGAATGATACCGATAAGCTAAGAACGGGCTGGTGTATGGTCGAGAAGAATGTGGGGCGGGTTTCCTCGCTCGTTTTCGATCTTCTCGCCTATTCCAGGGAGCGTTCACCGGAGTACAGGCCTTGCCTTCCCAATGACATCGTCGAAGACGTCTGCGAGCTCTCTGAGGGAACGGCAATGGAGAATCAGGTTCGGATCGTGAGGGAATTCGACCCCCGCGTAAAAGAGGTGTCGATGGACCCGGACATGGTCCACCGCGCGTTGCTCAATCTGGTTTCGAACGCCGTTGATGCCTGTATTTTCGACCTTGACGATACCAAGCAACATGAAGTCAAAGTGAAGACGCAGCTTGAGGAGGAAAATATCGTCAGGTTCGAGGTGGCCGACAACGGCTGCGGCATGGATGAAGAGGTCAAGAACAAGATATTTACGGCCTTCTTCAGCACCAAGGGAGGGAAGGGCACCGGCCTGGGCCTCCTGGTCATCCAGAAGCTGGTGAACGAACAAAACGGCAGCATCGATATCCTCTCCGAGGCGGGGAAGGGATCGACCTTTATCGTACGGCTCCCCTATAAGCAGGTGAACGGGGGGAAGGGCGCGGCCCGCTGACCCGCGGGCCATGAAGGACGGCCACGTCGGGTATGGAAAAGCCGAGACTCGCACCGCGAGCCTCGAAACAACTCTGCATAAGGATAAAGGAGGCCTGTAATGTCAAAGAGGGTTCTTACCGTTGATGACGATCCCGATATCAGCATATTCGTCAAGACGGTCCTGGAGGAGAATGGATATATCCCCCTGGTGGCGAGAAACGGTGAAGCGGGGCTTGCCATGGCGAGAGACGAGGCGCCCGATCTGATAATACTCGATGTCCTGATGCCGAAACAGAGCGGTATCCGCATGTACCGGGAGCTGAAGACCGACGAGTCCCTCAAGAACATTCCGGTGATCATCCTGTCCGGGATCGCGAAACGCACCTTCCTCCGTTCCCAGGAGGCGCTCACGGAATTCGGCGATCAGCCGGTGCCGGAACCCAATGTCTACATAGAAAAACCGGTTGAGCCGCTGGAACTGGCGGAAACGGTCAAGCGGCTGATAGGGTAATTCGCAGGATACCGGATAGGCAGAGTATAGACGATGAAAAACAAGAAGATGCTCTTCGTGACCCAGTTTGAAGGATTGTGGTTCGACGCCCTCCAGTCCCTGATGGATCTGAGAAAGGCGGGGTTCAACCACACCGTCTTTTTGCATGTCATAGAGCGGGACAAGGTCGCCATGCGCCGCGGCAAGGGGTACCTCAAGGACGAGGAGGTACGGCTCCGCGAGATGGCCAATGTCCGCTTTATCGACTGGGCGGAGAGCCTCTTTGAGCAGGGAATGGAAGTGGGCGCCTATATCGTGGTGGGTAACCCCCTTCCCAAGATCATATCCACGGCGGAGGAGGAGAATGTGGACCTGATCGTCACGGGCCGCCACAAGAAGGGGAAGCTTGAGGAGTTGTACGGCGGTTCGGAGACACTGGAGATCCTCGAGCGGACCTCCACCCCGGTCCTGGTGTACAAGTACATGCTTCCCTCCGGAAAGGTCAATGAGCGGCCGTTCGAGCGCCCTCTCCTGACCCTGGACTGGTCCCCCGCCAGCGAGAAGGCCGTTGAATATCTCCTCTCCTTCAAGGATGTCCTGAAGAAGGTGATAGTCGTCCATGTGATCAACGAGAAGGAATTCAAGAGTCCGTCGGCGATGGAGATACAGTCCCTGCGGAAAGAAAACAAACAGAAGCTGGAGGAGGTCTGTTCCCTTTTCGAAAAGGAGGGGATCGAGGCCGAATCGCACCTCTATGTGGGGAGCACATTCGAGCAGATAGAGAAGGCAGCAAGTGAGCGGGAAGCCACCATGATCGTCGCAGGTACAACGGGTAAGAACCCCCTGAAAGAGATATTTCTGGGAAGTGTTGCCACAAAGTTGACCAAGCATTCGATGCTTCCGAGCCTGCTGGTTCCTGCGAGCGTCAAGCTGTAGAGGATGCGATATACTTTCATCAGGGGGTAAAACGGTAACATTGCTGTACGTCACTGATCCGAGCGAGGGCGCTTCATCCGCCGTCTTTCAGAAACTCTCGCCGCTCCATAAGAAGAAGATGTTCGACCGTGTCGTACTCGCCCTGCCCGCCTCCTCGAAGGGGCAAGCGGACGGGTTTGCCGATCCGGGCATTCCCTTCACCACAAGGACGATCGGAGCCTTCTCCTATGGAGAGATCATGGCCGCCGCGCGCGACGAGCGGGCATCCTGTATCGCGGCCGACCTCGACAGGGATGCGCATGGAACGGCCCTCAGGGAACTCGCCCTGCACTCTCCGCTCCCGGTCCTCGTCCTGGACCGGAACGCCGCGGAAGGGGGGGGGCTGTTGGACCACGTCATCTTCGCCACCGACTGGTCTCCCGCATCCGAGAAGGCCATGGAGCGGATCCTCGCCCTCGGCGATCTCATCTACGAGCTGGATATCATCCACGTCATCAGCGAAAAGCTGACCGTCAAGGGTATGCGGGAACTCAAAGAACGGCTGGAGCACACCCGGAAGGTTTGCCTGAACGAAGGGATCAACGCGGAGTCGCACATCTATGCCGGCGACGTGGCGGAGGAGATCGTCACGGCATCCGAGGATTACCGGGGAAGCATCATCATCATGGGATCGGGCACCGAGAAGACCTTGTGGCAGCGGGTATGCAAAAAAAGCACGGTCTATTCCGTTATAAGACAGGCGGCTGTGCCGGTATTCTTTATACCGGTTGCCGCCGGGGACCACTGAGACTATGGAAGTGACACTGTTTATCCATGCGGCGGACGACGCCTTTCGTATCCTGGAGAACGCGAAGATGCAGGCCGTCGGCCTGCTCGATACGGCCACGAGACTGACGTCCGAGACGCGGTGGATGGAGGAGAAGAAGGTCCAGACCATCCTGAAGGGCGCCCAGGAGACGCGGTCCGGTCTTCAGAATTTCCTCGCCACCTTCGTAATGCTGATGGGATTCTGGGCGATCCTCTCCGGGAAGTTCGACGCGTTTCACCTCTCCCTCGGGATCATCTGTTCGGGGATCGTCGCGTACCTCAGCCACGATCTGCTCTTCGCCAACGTGCGGGTGGGAGACGGCCGCGTCATCGCCCGGCGGTTCCTCGGCTATGTCCCGTGGCTCCTCTATGAGATCGTGACGGCCAACTTCTACGTCGCCTATCTCGCTGTTTCGCCGAAGATGCCGATCGATCCCCAGATCATCAGATTCAAGACCAAGCTGGAGAGCGACATCTCGTGGGTGACCCTGGCCAATTCCATCACGCTCACGCCGGGCACCGTCACGATCGATGTCGCGGAACGCGAATTCATGGTGCACGCCCTCGATCGGAAGGT
>JAFGSH010000239.1 GCA_016934695.1 Deltaproteobacteria bacterium | reverse complement strand
TGAACGCCAAGATCGGCGTCGCCAAGGCGAGCCGTTTCCCCTCGATAAAATTGACGGGAAATTTCGGCTACTCGAGCAGTGATCTCGACGAACTCGTTACCCCCGGGAGCAAGGTGTGGAATATCTCTTTCGGGGTCCTCCATCCCCTTTTCAATGCGGGGAAACTCAAGGCCGCCCAACGAGCCACCGAGGCGCAGTTTCGGCAGGGGATGGCCGAGTATACCAAGATCGTCCTGAACGCTTTTTCCGAGGTCGAGAGTGCCCTCCTGACGCGAAAGGAACTGGTGGAACAGCGGGATCGGATGATGACCTTTCTCAGCGAGGCGCGGCAGACACAAAAGGTGGCGGAGAGCCGCTATGAGCGGGGACTGGTCAACTACCTTGCCGTGCTCGACGCCCAGCAGGCCCGTTTTCAGGCGGAGGACACCATCGTCCAGGTGGAACTGGCCATCCTCACCAACCGGGTCACCCTGCACCGCGCGTTGGGGGGCGGATGGGGCAGCCCGGAGAGAACCGAGACGGGAAACAAAGAGTGAAAGAGAGCGGAGAGCCACCGATACCCGATACCCGATTGTCCAGAGGAGCGGAAATGAACAAAAAAAGAAAACGCCTTCTTCATATCGTCATTAGTCTCGTGCTTGTCGTAATGGGGGTGCTCGTCATGGGAGCGCTCACGGCAAGCAAATCCCGTATCGAGAAGGTCGAGACCGCGACGCCGGCCCCTATGGTCCGTGTCATGAAGATCTCACGGGGGCCGCAGACCATCACGATCAGGGGTGAGGGAACGGTGAGACCCCAGAGAGAAATCAGCCTCGTTCCGCAGGTCAGCGGGAAGGTTATCCGTATCTCCCCCGCGCTGGCCGACGGCGGCGCCTTTACCAAAGATCAGGAACTCCTCGCGATTGATCCCGTCGACTACGATCTTGCCGTGACCCTGGCTCAGGCCCAGGTGGGGGATGCGGAGAGTAACCTGACGCTGATCCGGGAAGAAGCGCTGGTCGCACGGGAGGAGTGGCGGAGTCATTTCTCGGATATATCCCGCGCCGGAGAAGAGCCACCACCGCTGGTGGCCAAGAAACCGCAACTGGAAGCGGCACGTGCTCGACTCAATGCCAGCCGGGCCGAACTGAAAAAGGCCCTCCTGAACCGTGAGCGGACTATCCTGAAGGCCCCCTTTGACGGCCGGGTCAGCAATAAAATCGTTGACGCGGGGCAGTATGTGACACCGGGTCAGACCGTGGCGACACTCTTTTCCACGGAAGCGGTGGAGATAGCCCTGCCGCTGGAGGACAAAGACCTCTTCTGGTTCGACGTCCCCGGGTTTACCCCGGGGGGCGCGCCCGGCTCGGAGGCCGTTGTCCGCGCTGAAATCGCCGGGCATCCCCTGACCTTTGCGGGAACGGTGCTCCGCGCCGAGGGAACGGTGGATGAAAGAACTCGGATGATGACGGTTATCATCGGGGTCGACAAGCCGTACGCCACCCGTCCCCCCCTTGCGGTCGGCCTCTTTGTCACGGTCGATATCGCGGGACGGAGACTGCCCGATGCCGTCGTGATTCCCCGGGCGGCCCTCCGCCAGGGGCACATCGTCTGGGTCGTGGATGACAAGGATATCCTCCATTTTCGGCCGGTCACCGTTGCCCGGTATCAGGGGGAAGATGTTGTTATCGAAGCAGGGCTTGAGGATGGTGAGAGGATCGTCTTTTCGTCCCTCAGGGCGCCGACGGACGGGATGACCGTCCGCGCGGCAATGGAGGGGAACACAGAATGAGAAAAACCATTGCCTGGTTTGCCGAAAACTATGTCGCCGCAAACCTGCTCATGCTGTTCCTGGTCATTGCCGGGATCTTCACCCTTTTTTCCATCAAGATCGAGGTGTTCCCCGAAACATCTCTCGACAAGATATCCATCACCACTGAATATCTGGGCGCCTCTCCCTCAGAGGTGGAGGAGGCCGTTACCCGCCGGATCGAGGAACAGGTGGCCGGTCTGTCAGGGATCAAACGCATCGATTCCACGTCCTATGAAGGGGTCAGTGTTGTAATCGTCGAGGTCATCAAGGGGTGGGACGTGCAGGAACTCCTCGATGAGGTCAAGGCCGAGGTGGATCGCATCGTCACCTTCCCCGATGAAGCGGAAGAACCGGTTATTCGGGAGATCGTCCAGCGGATCGAGGTAATCCATGTCGCCCTCTACGGGGATGTCCCGGATGCGACCCTCAAATTTCTCGGTGAAAAGATCAAGGATGACATCACCAATCTTCCCGGTGTCACCTCGGCTGAGGTCGTGGGGGTGCGCGATGCGGAGGTCCATATCGAGATCTCCGAGGAGACGTTGCGCCGGTACGGCCTGACACTCGGCCAGGTCGCCGATATGGTGAGACGGACCAGCCTCGATCTTCCGGCGGGGAGTGTCAAGGCGAAAGGGGGCGAGGTCCTGATCCGGACCACGGGGAAGCGATACTACGCCGATGAATTCGCCGACATCGCCGTCATTACCCGTGCCCACGGCAGCGTCGTGACACTCAAGCAGATTGCGACCCTTTCCGACGGTTTTGAGGATGTCGATATCTTCGCCCAATTTCAGGGGAAGCCGGCAGCCATGATACAGGTGTTCCGTGTGGCGGATCAGAACGCCCTCGACGTTGCCCAGAAGGTAAAACGGTTCATCGCCGATATCGAGCCCACTCTCCCGGCGGGGGTCGGTATCGCCACCTTTGCCGACATGTCGAAGATCCTGCACAGCCGCCTCCAGCTCCTGCTCAGGAACATGGCGATCGGTCTTGTCCTGGTGATCCTGATACTCGGGACCTTTCTCACCGTCAGGCTCTCATTCTGGGTGACCCTCGGGATCCCCATTTCGTTCCTCGCGGGTCTGGCCGCCCTCCCCATGCTTGATGTGACCATCAACATGATATCCCTCTTCGCCTTCATTATGGTGCTGGGGATCGTAGTCGACGACGCCATCATCATCGGTGAGAACATATTCCGGAAACAGGAGGAGGGCCTCCCCTCCCTGCAGGCGGCAACCACAGGCGCCTTCGAGGTCGGCCATCCGGTCATCTTCTC
>JAFGSH010000238.1 GCA_016934695.1 Deltaproteobacteria bacterium | reverse complement strand
CAGGGTGCTGAACCTGCGTGAGTCCATCGCATCCATTGAACAGTACAGCAGCAATATCGAGAGCTCCCAGTCGTGGCTGACGATTACGGAATCCAAGCTGTCGGCCGCAGGGGACCTCCTGGTCAATGCCCGGGAGGTGGCTGTCGGACAGGCGACGGCGACGGCAGATGCCCAGACGCGAAGTACCGCGGCGGAGACCATACAGCAGCTCATAGACGAGATGCTCACCCTTGCCAATGCAAAGTATGAAGGACGCTATCTCTTTTCAGGCACGAAGTCGACAGACACGGCCCCCTTCTCATCGACCGGGAGGAGTGCCGCAGAGATAGGAACGGCCTCATCCGCCGGTGCCAATACGTTTGACGGTACGGTGACCTCCAGCGGCACCTATACCGGTTCGACGAACAAGACGTATGTGGTGAAGATTACCGACTGGGTCGAAGGCACCAGGACGGCGACATACAATGTGTCCGCCGATGGAGGAGAGACCTGGACGACAACGGGGGCAACCTTCGTCCTTCCGGACGGTGGTTCGGTGGCGACCGGCGACATCGGGGGCGGTATTGTCCTGACCTTTGAGGACAGTGGCGCTGCTGAGCCCGCCGCCGACGATATCTTTTACGTCAATGCCCTTGTTGCCGGATATTATAGCGGCAACGGCGGAGAACTGTCCGTGAATATCGGCGAGGATAGGCCCTTCGCGTATTCCATCTCCGGCGAAGAGGCCTTTACGGACGAGGGGGATGGAACCGTCGACATATTCGGGGTACTCACCTCGTTGAAGCAGGTGCTGGAGAGCAACGACCAGGACGGTATCGCGGATCTCATAGACGATCTGGAGGCGGCATCCGATCAGATATCGGCGAACATTTCCAAATGCGGCACCCGGACAAACCGGCTGGAGCTTGCCAGTACCAACATGACCGACACAAAGCTGAACCTCACGGAACTGATTTCTGTTGCCGAGGATGCGGATGTTTCAGAGGTAATTACGCAGCTTTCGATGAAACAGATTGCCCTGCAGGCCTCTTACAGCGTAGCGGCCCGGATAGGAAATTTGACAATACTCGATTTCCTCGGGTAGCTGCACACGACAGGTGGGCCGGTTACGGTAGTGCGCCGGACTCCCGCAGGGAGGGGGCGAGCGGACATTACGAACCGTTTCGTGGAGGGTCCTCACCGTCATCCGACCGTGCGCATCCATGCTTTTTATGAGGACACCATATGCTGATCCTGACACGGAAGTTGGGAGAAACGATACGGATCGGTAACAAGATCAAGGTTACCGTTCTGGAGGCCAAAGGAAAGCAGATACGAATCGGGATTGAGGCACCTCCGGAGGTAACCGTTCATCGCGAAGAGGTCTACCAGGTGGTCAGAGAACAGAATATACTTGCGGCAGAGGCAGGACGCGACAGCACGATCGGAGAGAGCCTGGTCCATATATGGAAGAGGTTGAAGAATGCGAAGGAGGAAGTCGAGTGAAGATCGCCACCACCCGCTTCGGGGATATATCGATTGATGAATCCAGGATCGTTGAGATGAGGGAGGGGATGCTGGGATTCGAACACCTGAAACGGTATGTGCTCCTCACGCAGGAGAAGGAAACCCCCTTTCTGTGGTTTCAGTCCGTCGATGACGGCTCGCTCGCCTTCGTCGTCATCCATGCCTTCATGGCAATGCCCGACTACGAACCGGTGATTTCTGACGAGGACGCGAGACTGCTCGAAATCGCATCCACCGGTCCTGAGGATGTCGTGGTCCTGTCCGTTGTCACGATTCGATCCGACCCCTTCAAGGTGACGGCGAACCTGCGGGCGCCCATCGTCATCAACGCGAAGAAGAGGCTGGCAAAACAGATCGTCCTTCCCGAAGGGGATTACCCGGTTCAGTATTCTCTGACGGAGAATGCGACCAACATCGAGGGAAAGAAGAACGACAAGATCCCCTCCGTGCCGGCCCCGTAACGGTGAACCTTCCTGACCAGGGGGCCTCGACCTCAATATTCCGGGCTTCCTGAAGCACCATATCCACATCGAGAGAATCCAATCCTCCATTCACGCCTGATCCCGCCCCGCGGCAGGTGCCTTGCCGGGAAAACGGCCCCGCGCGACACCACGAGACCGGCGAATCAGCCCTCCTTATCCACTGTTCCATTACCCGTGAGTGTGGAACGTGGCATGACTCTTGCTCTTTTATCGGGCGAAGACCTTGAAAAAAGAGAGGATGTCTTTATGGGTGGCATGGGAACATTGAAATATCCGGCCGGGCTGTTCGGTGAGAAGACTTACTTTTCCAGGTGGTTGCTCAGGAACGGTGAGGATGTTATCGAAAAGAATAGGGAATTGCTTCTTGAAAACAGCAACCTCCAATCGGAGATAGAAAGGCTGAAGAAGGCCAATTTCATTGATGAAACAACGGGGATTCACAACAAGCGGTATCTGCAGATACGGCTGAAGGAAGAATTTGCCCGGGCGCGGCGGCACGGACTTCCCCTTTCCTCCGTCTTTATCGATCTGGATGATTTTAAGGCTGTTAACGATACGTACGGGCACATCGTCGGCGACAGGCTGCTCAAGGAGGTGGCGTCCGTTCTGGAAGGTCTGTGCCGCAGCGAGGACGCGCTGGTTCGCTTCGGGGGGGAGGAATTTGTCGTTCTCATGTCGGATACGGACAGCTATGAAGCCGTTATTTTGGCCGAGAGGATCAGGAAAGAGATCGCGGGCCGGTCATTCCTCTGTGAGAATATTGATGTCTCGGTGACGGTCAGCATAGGCGTCAGCACGCTCAATAGTGCTGATCTTGAGTATGTGAGCGAAGCGGAAGAACTGATCAACGTGGCCGATAAGGCAATGTACGCGGTCAAGCGGAACGGCAAAAACAGTATCTACTATCTCCCCTTCCGTCCTGCACAGGGTCTCACCTCCGTCCCTTCCCGGTTTACCCGTCACTATGCGCGAACGGCCCTGTGAGGCCCCATCTTCTTCCCCCGCCCGATGGGAAAATCTTACCGGTGCGGCACGCCATGTTCATCCGTCCGATCCGGCATCGATCCCTTCATTCCCGGTTTTGTCAACGGTTCATAAATAATCTGTAAAGTTTTTTTGTTTCTTGCCGATTAACACAACAGTTGCGTTCGATAAAGTTGTTGCGAACCGCTTCGTCTCCCGTCGGAGGCGATGGAAGGTGAACGGTGGGTATTTGATATATCCGGATATTACAGAATTTTTACGGGCAGAAGGTGATTAGATGGCAAAATCGTTCTACTCCACTGCGGAAGTGGCCGTCTTGTTCGGTATGAACCGGGTTACCATCTATCGGTGGGTAAAGGAAGGAAAGATCGGGGCATATAAGATCGGCAGGCGTCACAAAATCCCCGCATCAGAGGTAGTGAGATTGCTGAGAAAATTTGGTTTTCCAGAGTCGACGATCCGTGATCTCTGCGGTGACACACATACCGTCCGGTTAAACGGATCGGCGAGGGGAGCTGCGACGGACAAGGTCGTATGATGGTTTCAGGATCACGTTTCTCCCCGCCCGTGGGGATGTATGACACAATGAAAGAATGGGGGCTGGAGATATGTTTCGTAATGCAACACTGGGAAAGAGGATCGGTTTCGGCTTCGGCGTTCTGTCCGTCCTCACGATTGTTGTTGGGATAACGGGATATCTTGGTTTGACCCGCGTTCTGGGTGTGACGGAATTTTATCGAGATACGAACGCCGTCAAGGGCATGGTCGCGTCCGTAAAGGAGGAGACGGATCGATACCTCCTGTACAACTATGACGAAGCCAGGGAGAAACAGGAGGCGGTCAAGGGGCGGGTATTCGCCCAGATAGAAAAGGGACAGAGATTCATCCGTGAGATGATTGAGTCTTCGGCCCTTGACGAGGAGGCGAAGGAGAGGATCAGCGATGCCGAAAGAGAGCTGTCCCGCTACAGGGAGGCGCTCAGTAGTTATGTTACCGCGGAGCAGAACAAGATGGATGCGGCCCGAAGAACGGGCGCGTTGACAGGAGAGCTGGCCGGTCACATCACCAAGGGCGAGCTGTGGGTGGATGACCTGCAGGTCGCGCAGAAGGTCCTGACGGCCGATATGGGCACCTACTTCAACCGGCCGCTGGAGACGGCCTGGCAGCGGGTGACGGCCGATCTGGAGAAGCTGGGGAAGGTGTCCGAGGAGTGGTATTTCAAGATCGAGAACAGCGACGATCTCCGGGCGATCGGAGATGCCATCAAGAAGACGGGGAAAGATATCGAGATCGCGCTCATCCAGTACCATAAGGAGGTCGTCAATCAGGAGGGATATCAGGCCCTCATGGACAGGCATAAGGGAACCATCGAGAAGATCTGCGCGCAACTCGAGGAGTCAAGCGCCGAAAAGCTGCGGAGACAGGCGCGGTCTTCGCTGGTGTGGATGGCCGTTGTCATCGGCATCGCGCTCCTGATAGCCGCTCTGTACTCCTTCATCACTATACAGAACATCGTGCACAGGACCCGGAAGGTTGTCGAAGGGGTGAAAGAGGGGACCGATCAGATTACCGCCGCCTCCGGCCAGGTTGCCTCCTCCAGCCAGGCCCTCGCCGAGGCGGCGGGGGAGCAGGCGTCATCTCTGGAGGAAACGTCCTCGTCCCTCGAAGAACTGGCCTCAATGACGAAGCAGAACGCCGATAATGCCCAGCAGGCGGACGGCCTGACACATGAGGCAAAACGGATGGCCAATGATGTGAGCGAAAAGCTCGCACAGATGACCAAGGCCGTTGAGGATATCGGCAAAAACTCGGAAGAGACATCGAAGATCATCAAGACGATCGATGAGATCGCCTTCCAGACGAATCTTCTCGCCCTCAATGCGGCCGTTGAGGCGGCCCGGGCCGGGGAGGCGGGGGCGGGATTTGCCGTGGTGGCCGACGAGGTGAGGGCCCTCGCCATGCGCTCCGCCGAGGCGGCGAAGAACACGAGTGATCTGATAGGGAACACCGTGGGATCTGTCAAGGAAGGGGTGCGGCTCAATGCGGAGGTCAACGAATCTTTCAAAAAGAATGCGGATATTGTCGGGAAGACGAGTGATCTGGTCGGCGAGATTGCGGCGGCGTCTCAGGAGCAGGCACAGGGGATAGAACAGATCAACAGGGCCATCGCCGAGATGGACAAGGTGACCCAGCAGAATGCGGCGAATGCCGAAGAAAGCGCCTCCGCCTCCGAAGAGATGAGTGCCCAGGCGGAGGCTATGAGGAGTACCATCGAAGACCTGATCATCCTGGTCGGTGGAAGCAAAAACGGGAAGAGCGGCGGCAGGGTCGCCGGCAGAAAGAAGAGTACCGGGGGCAAGGTGATCCCTCCCGGACTTCGAAAGGCTCTTCCGTCTCCCGTGTGGAAAGGCAAGGAGAGGAAAACCCCCGCCCCCGAGGGGAAGGAGATCAGGCCTGAAGAGGTGATCCCGATGGAGGAGGGGGATTTCAAGGATTTTTAACACCCGTTACGGATGTAACGGATGGATAGTATGACGAACCAGAATAAAGAGGAGGTTGTATATTATGGGTGCCGAGGCAATGGAGATGACGAGAGAGACAGTATCGTCGATGAGCAAAGAGGGAAAGTATCTCACCTTTGAGCTTGGCGGGGAAGAGTACGGTCTGGAGATCCTCAAGGTGAAAGAGATCATCGGTATCATGAAGATCACGTCCGTCCCCCGGACGCCGACGTATGTAAAAGGGGTTATCAATCTCCGGGGAAAGGTGATCCCCGTTAT
>JAFGSH010000237.1 GCA_016934695.1 Deltaproteobacteria bacterium | reverse complement strand
TGCAAACCATGCGTCACGGAAACAGTGACCTCTTTCATTGACACAGAGATCGTAATCCGCGCACTCATAGCAGGCCGTGCCGAAAAATTTTTCTCTTGCAGGATATGCCATATCGACCACGGCCCGGGAATTCCAGATTTCCCGCAAGGTCTGGGTATTGAGATCGCCCACGATGAAAGGAGGCTCATGCGGCACCTGCTCGCAGAGCGTCACCTTCCCCTCGGGCGTGATAAACATGGCGCTTCGGCCTCCCGAACAGACTCCCCTCTGCTTGAACCAGAATGCATGCTTTTCTTCTGTGTCCATCTCTTCGGGCGGTTTTAAACGAGAGTAATAGATACTTACGCCCCTTTTCGCCCATTCCGGCTGCAATCGTTCCATCAGGGACTCCAGGTACTCCACCTCGTCAGGCTTGAGAAGATACTTCGTGTTATCACGGTGATAGGATTTAAAGACCGGCGTTATCTTCATGTCGTTGATTCCGAGGCCGGCGAGCACGGCGATGGTATCCTCCGTTGTCCGTACGTTCAGCGACGTGATGATGGAATGCGTCCTGACAAAGAGCCCTGTTTGTTTGAGTCTCTTGATACTTTCGATCAGATTCTTGAGATGCCCCTTTCTTCCGAACATACGGTCGGCAATCCGAGGGACACAGGAATCGATGCTTATCTGAAGATAATCGAGCCCGGTGGCAGCCAATCTCTCGGCTTCGTCCTGCGTGAGATCGACCTTGGTTGAAACATCGACAACAAAACGCATGGTAAGCGCGGCGTCTATGATATCGATAAAGTCGCTCCTTACGAATCCGTCGCCTCCGCACAGATTGACCTGGTACACCCCTATCTCGCGCGCTTGTTCGAGCATCGCCCTATAACGATCGAGAGACAGCTCTTCTTCCTCGTCTCTCTTTTGACGGGGCGTATAGCAGTAGATGCAGTTGGTCTTGCAGCGCGATGTGATTTTCATGACAAGCGAGAGAGGCGCTTCAAGACGACTGTGGAGATTAATCGTGTCTGGAGGGATCAGGTAATCTTCGGGATTGAATGTCTTGGACGGGGAGTGCCCGTTTTCCGAAATGATCTCCCGCTTGTTATCGACAGACCGGACAAGATTCTCTATGAATTCGGCAGCCTGCTCATGCGTCTGCTCAGTGAGGAGCGCAAAGGCATGGATGATCCGGCCCCAGCTTCTCTCGCCGTTGATCAAGGCAAGGGCCACCGCCTGAAAGGGATGAAGCACACTGTGCCTCATCCCCAGGTGAGGCGTATAGGAAAATACCACCTTGTCCGATTCCCTGCGGAGGTTCAGGAACCGGCTAAGCCGGGGCTTTTTGTCCAGATCGAGCATCGATCATACAATTACACTTTTGAAGCACATGCATGACAGACGCTCTGGCTGCAATCACCGCCGCCGGACGCGTTGAGGCAACTGTTGCTGGAACAATCTCCGCCCCCTCCGTTACACAGGCAACTGTTGCTTTCACAGCTTCCGCCGCTGCCGGCTTCCGATTGACAGTCAGTCCCGCGTCTTACCGCCCCAACCCCTGCTTCCTGAAAGATCATGCCGACCTGTTTCATGGCCTGGCCGAGCTTGGAAAGAGCCTGTGCATCCTTTTTGTCCATCAGTGCATTGGTGTTTTTTTCAAACCACGCAAGATACTCTTTCATAGCAGCTCCTTTCGCTTCTCTCATTTTTGAGAAACAGTCGGTTATCACTATACCCCGCACTCCGATTAAGTCAAGCAAAAATAGACACTTTACTGGACTCGACACGTGCGCATCACGGGGGTCACGGCACCGCTGATACAGGCTTCCCTCCTATCTCCCCGACGTAATTTCCAGCCGCCTCCCTTCGAGGTGCGCGATCAGCACCATCAGGTATTTGAACAGGTACTGGAGGCGCGAGGTCATATCGATCGTCCGGGAACCCGCCCCCAGCTTCCTGATGGTGGCGACGCGCTCGTAGGCGTTGTTGATCAGCTTTTCCGTCGACCACCCCCGATACTTTTCGAACTCTTTCGCGTCCCCGTACGTATCCCGGTCGAGGGTTCTTTTTTGAATCGCGTTGAGGTTCGTCCCCTTTTCGCTCGCCTTCCTGAACTGCTCGTCCTCCAGCCCTGCAACGATGGCCGCGCTGTCGAGGTTCTCCGCCAGCCCCTCGCGGAGGAAGGAGAGATTCCGGGACAATTCGAGAACAACACGATTCGTCGACGATCTCTGATCTCGATATTTCCCGGACTCCCTGTCATAGATAGTGTAGAAATCTTGAACGATGCTCATCTTCTGGTCCCTATCCGCTTCTCCATGCAGGGGATCGGAGAAGTCCGGCATAAGAAAAAGCCATGGTATCTACGTATCGCTATCGCGCGTGATCGGCAGCTCGAGCCTCTCGTCTTCCAGGGAGATGTGCCGCGCCCCGTGGCTGTGGTTGATGTACTGGAACGCCCACCGGAAGAGGACGATGAGCTTGTTCTCGTAGTGGATGAGGAGGGCGAGGTGCACGAACAGCCAGAGAAGCCACGCGAAACGCCCGCCGAACCGCCACCTCCCGATCGTGCCCACCGCCGCGTTGCGGCCGATGACGGCCAGCACCCCTTTGTCGAAATACCGGAACGGCCCGGCATGGCTTTTCCCCGAGAGGCGGTCCCGTATCGTCCGCGCCGCGTATCGCCCCTGCTGCGTGGCGACCGGCGCGAGACCGGGAAGGACCGCTCCCGTTCCGGTCTCGAAGTGCGCCATATCGCCGATCACGAATATCTCGGGGTGCCCTTCGATCGTCAGATCCCCTCTGACGAAGATCCTCCCCTGCCGGTCCGTCCGGGCGCCCGTCCTCGCCGCGAGGCGATCCCCCAGCCCGGCGGCCCTGACCCCGGTCGCCCACAACACCGTCCGCGCCGGGATGAATTCCTCTGTGCCCTCACGCTCGATACGGATACCGCCCTCCTCGATATCCACGACCTTCGTTCTCACCATCGTCGTGACACCGAGGCTGCCGAGCGATTTCTCGGCCCTGGCGGACAGTTCTTCCGGGAACCCGGGCAGGATCCTGTCGGCGCCGTCGATCAGCATGATCCGGGCCGTCTCCGCCCGGATCGACCGGAATTC
>JAFGSH010000236.1 GCA_016934695.1 Deltaproteobacteria bacterium | reverse complement strand
ATTCGTCAAGGCGGGTGCTCATTGCTTCTATCGTTCCCTGCTTAAGGCCGGCAATGTCCCTTTCGAGCGTGGTGTATGCGCGGACGGCCGCGGGGATCTCCTCGATCACGTGCAGGACGATCATCTCGGCGTCGTGCTTCTCGGCGGTGTTCACGGCGTATCGAAAGGCGTACATTGAATTTTCTGAAAGATCCGTTGCGTACAGAACCCTTTTGATTTTTGGGATCATGTCTTCCTCCTTCATACATACTTTGACTGTAGTATCGCATAATTTGACGGGTGAAAGCAACAACAGTTCTCTGCCGTCCCCCCCGGGTGGTCTCCGGAGGGGCCGGTCTTCACGGTATCCGAAGAGGTGCGCCTCGTGACCGGCGAATCTCTCCGCGATGGAGACGGCCGAATCTTTGTTTGACTTTTGTGCATGGTTCCGGGCAATAATAGCCACAGAGACGGTAAGATGCGCCGATACCTTTGCGGGAAGAATAACCGTGCCGGGGATAATGATCCGGCCACTGCCGCCCGGATGAAGGTGGCGGGGAGATGACAGGGCCTCAGTCATGGGAGGAGACATTCTCTATTCCGTGGAAGACATCCGGAGGGCCTACCAGGCGGTCCGGGATCACGTGGAGACGCGCCGCCTGATCTCCCGGTATTCCGTCAATCGGCAGGATATCCGGGAAAGCGCCCTGGAAGGGCTCGACATGAGCGCCTTTGAACGTGTCCTGGATCTGGGCTGCGCCTACGGATTCTTCACGGAGAAACTCGCCGGGCGCCTGAAGGAGGGGGCCGCCGTCACAGGACTTGATCTGATCGACGACGCCAACAGGACCCTCTTTCTCAGAACCGTGGACTCGATGGGGTACCGGGGTCGGTTTGTCGCGGGGAGTGCCGAACTCATCGGCGGGATGGCGGAAGGAAGCCTCGATCTCGTCGTGGCCAGTTACTCCCTCTACTTTTTTCCCCACCTGATCGGCCGGATCGCGAGGATCCTGAGACCGGGAGGGATCTTTATCGCCATTACCCATGCGGAGTCATCGCTCCGCGAGGTGATCCGCCTGATCCCGGGGTGCATGGCATCGGCCGGCATCGATTCCCCTCCGGCGGAACCGGCTATCGGCAGGCTCCTGCGGGCCTTTTCCCTGGAAAACGGGGAGGCCCAGTTGAGGGATCACTTCGGCAGGATCGAACGGATCATCTTCGAGAATGACCTCTCCTTTCCCCTTGACAGCATAGAGGACTGTGCCGATTACCTGGGGAAGAAGCGGGCTCTCCTCTTCAAAGAGCTGTTCGACGAACATCCGCAGAGGGCCGATGAGGCGCTGTCGTGCTTCTACCGCGAACTACGCGAGAACGCCAGCAGGGAGGGGCACGTGGTCATTACCAAGGACGACTGCATCTTCAGGTGCTTCGATCCCGTGGGATAGAGGAGGGATGCCGTGAAAAAGGAGCGGCGGTTCTGCTGTCACTGCGGGGCAGCGCTGGACGAAAAGATGATCGAAGGTAAGGCGAGGGGGCATTGCCCCCGTTGCGACACCGTCTTTTACGAGAATCCCCTCCCCGTCGCCAGTGCCGTCGTCGTCAACAAAAAGAGGGAACTCCTCCTTGTGAAGCGGAAAAACGACCCCTACCGGGGGATGTGGTGCCTCCCCATCGGCTTCGCCGAAGCGGGGGAAGCGGTGCGGGACGCCGCCCTGCGGGAGCTGCGCGAGGAGACGGGGGTCGAGGGGGAGATCGTCAGGCTGGTCGATGTCGATACCGTGGAAGACCCCTATTACGGGAGCATGGCCATCATCACCTATGAGGTCCGGAGGACGGGGGGAAAGATCACGGCGGGAGACGACGCGGCGGAGGCCCGGTACGTTCCGATTCATGAAATTCCGCCGCTGTCATGGGAGGCGAACCGGAGGGCCGTCGACCGGTATCTCGACCTGTACCGGGACGCCTGGGCCATGACCGATTCCTACCGGCACCTCTTTTCCGATATGGGGGAGGCCGACATCCCGGCGGTCGAGCCCCATGAAGAGAATGCCTTCCTCTCGGATGTCCTGGTGCGGACCATCGACCGGTACCGGGATGAGATCGCGGGCCACTGGAAAAAGGATGTCAGGGAGATTGTCCCGGATATCGGCGCGCAGATGCGGCTGATATCGAGGATCCACGCCGGGGTCCTGGAGGAGGTCAGAAACCTCCTGCGGGGGAGGGAGGATCTCTTCAATGCCGGTTATTTCTTCAAGGCGGGAAGAACTCTTCGCGGCCGCGGTATCCCCCTCACCTCGATCCTCAGCGCCATGGCCCTGAGCCGGAAGGCGATCTGGACCCAGGTGATGAAGCGCCGGATCCTCGGATCACCCCTCCAGATATATACGACGCTGGAGTTGAACAACCGGATCATCTTTCTGTACGACAGGATGGACTACCACCTCGCGGCGGGTTGGTCGCAGGACCTGGATACCACGGGTATTTGATATAACGGGTCTCGTGGTGTAAGATGACGAACCTGCCGTAAACCGGGAGTGGGTGAACGCAGGATATCAGGGTACGTTGCACGAAAGACGGACGGAGGATTGCGGTATGCAGGCGGTACGGCGAAGACTGAAACTGTTCCTGGCCCTCTTCATCGTCATCACCATAACCGGGACCGTGGGCTTTATGATCCTGGAAGGTCTTTCCCTCCCCGAGGCCCTCTACTACAACATCGTCACCATGTCGACGGTGGGGTACGGCGACATCCATCCGACGAACAACACCAGCCGCCTCTTCGCCGTCCTGCTGATCGTCATGGGGGGCGGGACCTTTATCGGTGTTCTCGCGAACGCGACCGAGATGATCCTGCTCAAGCGGGAGGAGCAGCACCGGCTGCGCAAGATCAACATGGTACGTGGACTGTTCTTCAATGAGGTGGGGTACGACCTCCTCAGCCTCCTGTTCTCCTACGATCGTGACATAGAAAAGACGAGGGACCGGTTCATCGTGGGACCGGACTGGTCCGACCAACAGTTTTCGTCCGTTCAAAAGGCGCTCAGGAAACATGTCTTTGATGTGGATGCGGATCGTGTCGATGTCGTGGCCCTGTTCGATCTCCTCGAAGGCAAGCAGCAGTTTCTCGCCCGGCTCCTGGAGAATCCGGTCCTGGTCGAGCACGAGGAGTTCACCGAACTCATCCTGGCCGTTTTCCATCTCACAGACGAGCTGGACAGCCGCGAAGAGCTCGAGGATCTTCCCCGGTCGGACATCAATCACCTTGTGGGGGATATGAACCGCGTGTACGGACTGCTGGTCGGCCAGTGGTTCATGTACCTGAGGCACGTGAAGATCCAGTATCCGTACCTGTACTCACTGGCCGTCCGCAAGAACCCCTTCGACGAGGACGCAAGCCCCATCGTCGGTTGACGAGTCGTCCCACGCAAAGAGATGGGGGTATCTTCATGCACAGGATGTTCCTGGAGGTTGCGCCGCGTCGCCTCATAGGTCTTGCCGCTGTCGCGGCGATCGCGCTTTTCCCGGCGGCCGGACCGGCGCAGGCCGCAAACACGTGGCTGGAGAAAGGGACCGGTCTCCTGAAGACCTTCGGAGGAATCGCCCCGCGGGGCGATATCACCGTCGAGGAGATCGGTGCGGGCTTGAAGGACGCCCTGCGCGTCGGTTCGGAGCGGGTGGTCTCCCGTCTGGGCGCGGTGAACGGCTTCAATGCGGACCCGGCCGTCCATATCCCCCTGCCGAACCAACTGGATGCCGTAAAGAGCGCCCTGGGAAAAATCGGTATGTCGGGTTCTCTCGAGGACCTGGAGCTCAAGCTCAACCGGGCCGCGGAGGCGGCGACCCCCAAAGCGAAGGAGCTCTTCCGCCGGGCAATCGCCGGGATGACATTCGACGACGCGAGAGCGATCTATGAAGGGCCGGATGACGCCGCCACCCGGTATTTCCGGGGCAAGATGTCCCCCTCACTGGAACGCGAGATGCGGCCCATTGTCAAAGGCAGCCTCTCGAAGGTGGGGGCCGTCCAGGCCTATGAGGGCGTCATGAAGAAATATCGGGCCATCCCCCTCGTTCCTGAGGTGAAGGCCGATCTGACGGGGTATGTGGTCGAAAAGGGTATGGACGGGATCTTCCATTACATGGCGGAGGAAGAGGCCGCGATCCGTCGGGACCCCGCCAGGCGCACCACGGAGATCCTCAGGCGGGTATTCGGGACGCAATAGACCGAGAGTGCGTATACAGAAAAAAGGAGGTTTCGGGATGAATGCGAAACTGGTTGTATGTCTTATCCTGGCCGGTCTGGTCGTGCTTTTCATCGTGCAGAACGTAACGGTCATCGAGGTCAGGTTCCTCTTCTGGACCCTGTCGATGTCGCGGGCGCTGCTGATGTTCTTTATCCTGGCCATCGGGATCATCGTCGGGTGGTTCCTCCGCAGCCTGTCTGCATCCCGCCGGGAGATAGAATGAAGAGACACCGGCAACCGATCATAGACCACTACGGGCAGGAGGGTCTCGATGCCCGCATCCTGGAGGCGTACGAGCGCGCGGGGAGGCGGATCGCCCGCCACGGCGACACCGAATCGTTCGACGAGTTCCATATCAGGGGGCGCGACGCGACGCGGGAGCTCGCGAATCTCGCTGGTCTGCATGAGGGGATGAAGGTCCTCGACCTGGGATGCGGGGTCGGGGGACCCGCCCGGACGCTGGCCGCCGAGTTCGGGTGCCGTGTGTGGGGCATCGATCTTGTCGAGGAGTACTGCGCGTGCGCGGCGATGCTGGCGGAGCGGGTGGGATTGTCCGAAATGGTCGCCTTCCGGCGGGGGGATATGACCGATCTTCCCTTCGAAGATACCTTCTTCGACGCGGTGTGGACCGCGCACACGATCATGAACATCGAGGACAAGGAGAAACTCTTCGCCGAGATCCGGCGCGTCCTCCGGCCGGACGGGATATTCGCCCTGTACGAGATCTGCGCGGGGAGCGCCTCGCCCCCGCACTTCCCCCTCCCCTGGGCGAGCGATGAGAGTATCAGCTTCCTCGCCGGGCCGGACGCGCTGCGGGGGATGCTCGACGAGGCGGGTTTTGAAGAGATTATCTGGCGGGATATCACGGATGTCTCCCTGGAGTGGTTCCGCCGTGCGGTCGCCGCGATCAAGATCCGGAAGGCCGACTCCCCCAAGCTGGGGCTCAATCTGATTATGGGACCGAACGCCGCCGACAAGTCGAAGAATATCGGCCGCAACCTGGAGGAGGACCGGATCAGGGTTATCCAGGGTGTCTTCCGGAGAGGGGAATAGGAGATGGCGATCTCTCCGGATACCGCCCTCGTTGTCGAGGGGGGCGCCATGCGCGGCGTCTTTTCGACGGGGCTCCTGGACGGTTTCCTGGAGCGGGGGTTCGACCCCTTCGCCCT
>JAFGSH010000235.1 GCA_016934695.1 Deltaproteobacteria bacterium | reverse complement strand
TGACGGCAACCCTTACGCGATCCACAGCACCTGGGGCTACCGCGAGCCTGCATGGTGGAGAGACAGGGTCCGTGTAATCAACCGCGTGGCGGTGACAAGCCTTTCGTTGGGAGAAGGCTCGCACAAGGGATCCTATCTGGACCGGCTGCGATCGATCAGAGTCATCGTGCCTTCCGACATACGGAGAGGGACACGGGGGTCATAACGCAGCCGTGTATCGATTCACATCGTGAGGCGGTTTCACCTCACACAGCACAAGGGAGGTAATAAAAATGAAGAACCGAAGACTTCTCATGATCCCGGGACCGATCGAGTTTACACCCGAGGTGATGCGGGCAATGAGCATGCCAACGACGAGTCATGTTGCCCCCGCCTTCGCCGACTGCATGGGGGAGGCACTTGAACGGATGCGCGATGTATTCCTCTGCCCCGGGGGGCAGCCCTTTATCATTGCCGGCTCCGGCACGATGGCGATTGATATGGCCGCGTGCAACGTCATCGAACCGGGGGACAACGCCCTCGTGATCAACACGGGGTACTTCAGCGACCGTTTCGCCGCCATCCTGGAGCGATACGGGGCCCGGGTCACGCAGGTGAAGGCGGCTGTCGGAGATGCCCCCTCCCTGGAGGAGATCGAGGCTGAGATCAAGAAGGCCGACTACAAAGTGATGACGGTGACCCATGTCGACACCTCCACCGCCGTCCTGACCGACGTCAAGGGACTGGCCGGGCTGTGCGGCAAATACGGAATTCTCTGCATTGTGGACGGGGTCTGTTCCGTCGCCGGCGAAGAGCTGCGCCAGGAAGCGTGGGGGGTAGATATCGTCCTCACAGCCTGCCAGAAGGCCATCGGCGTCCCTCCCGGGCTGGCACTCCTCGTGGCGAGCCCCCGGGCCGTCGAGACCTTCAAAAAACGCCGGACCCCCGTCGGAAGCTACTATTCGGACTGGGCGAACTGGCTCCCCATCATGGAATCGTACGAGGGGCGCAAGGCCGCCTACTTCGGGACGCAGGCGGTCAACCTCGTCTGGGCCCTCAACGTCAGCCTCGAACAGATCATCGCCGAGGGGATGGACACCCGCTTCGCCCGCCACCGTCTCATGAGCAACGCCCTCAAGGCTGCCATGACCGCCCTGGGACTCAGGCAGATACCGGTGAGCCCCGACAAGGCGGCCAACACCCTGACCGCCCCCTACTTCCCGGACGGCGTGACCGGCAGCGTCCTCCCCCTGATCGCCCAGGCCGGTGTCATCCTCGCAGGAGGACTCCTGCCCGAAATCAGGGAGACATACTTCCGCATCGGCCACATGGGGGTCGTGAGCGGGAACGATATCTTCGCCACCGTGGGGGCGATCGAAACGGGCCTCGCCCAGGCGGGATACAGATTCGAACCGGGAGTGGGCCTTGCCGCAGCCCAAGCGGCTTTATTGCCATAGAGCGGGTTGTCGAAAATGTGATTTCGATTTTTCGAAAAAATAAAAAAATGTAAAAAAATAGTGGCAACCGGCTCGATAATCTGGTATACGTGTACACGCGGTTGTTTTTATATTGTACAAATATAAGATAGTTAACTCCAATCGACTGCTTGTTTTGACTGTACGGCAGCCGTAGGATGCCGAGACGGCGGATGCCGCCTTCCCCAGTAGAGAAGACACCGAAGATACTTTTTTGATGATAAAAGGGTGATGTTCGGGCCTTTTCTGAAACCGCTCGCGGATTCCGAGAAGGCTGATTTTTGTTCATCGCAAGCGGAGCATGCTCCGGATAAAAAGAACGGGTGTTCGTCTCATGTCCTTAACACTGGAAGCCGTTACCAAGAAAATCGGCCGCGAAACTCATCTCTACGACATCAACCTGGCATTCGAGACAGGATCGCGTAACGTCCTGCTCGGGCATACCCTGGCCGGCAAGACGTCGCTCCTCCGCATGATAGCCGGTCTCGACCGTCCCACCTCCGGCAGGGTGCTGGTCAACGGAGAAGACGTCACGGGGGTCAAGGTCAGAAAACGCAATATCGCGATGGTCTACCAGCAGTTCATCAATTATCCCTCCCTGACAGTCTATGAAAACATAGCATCCCCCCTCAGGTTGAGCGGGGAGAACAAGCGCGAGATCGACAGAAAAGTCCGCGAAGCTTCCGCCATGCTGCACCTCGATCCCCTGCTGGACCGCCTGCCCGCGGAGCTTTCGGGGGGACAGCAGCAACGAACCGCCATCGCCCGGGCTCTGGTCAAGAAGTCCGATCTCCTGCTCCTGGATGAGCCCCTGGTAAATCTGGATTTCAAGCTGCGCGAAGAGCTGCGGGTCGAGCTTCAGGAAATCTTCAAACAGCGCAAGGCTATCGTTGTATACACCACCACGGAACCGACCGAGGCCCTGATGCTGGGGGGAAATATCGTCGTCATTGATAAAGGGCGCGTTCTGCAAACGGGACCAACCGAAGAAGTCTACCGCAACCCGGCAACCCGGAGGGTGGCCGACATATTCAGCGACCCGCCCATGAACTATCTGAACGGCACCGTGACCGAAGGGACCGCCCGGCTCGGGTACGGCCTTGAAATACCCTTGAAAAACCACCTGAAATCCCTGCCGGCCGGGGAATACCTGTTCGGTGTCCGTGCGCATCACCTCTCCCTGTCATCGACCGGGGAGCATGACGCCCCCATAAATGCAACCGTGGCGCTCTCTGAGATAAGCGGATCGGATACATTCATCCATGCCGACTATGACAGTACCCGCCTGGTGATACAGGAAAGCGGCATTCATTCCCTGCGTCTCGGAGCCCCCATAACAATCCATGTCGACCCCTCTTCCTTCTTTGTGTACGATGACTCAGGCGCCCTTGTCGCGTCGCCGGGACATCCCGCCCTTGAAGAGGGGCCGCGATAGGAGATGCTCATGGCTCGCATTGAGTTGCATGACATTACGCACAGCTACCTGCGCAGGCCCAAAACGGAATCCGATTACGCCCTGAAACGGATCGACACTGCCTGGGAGGACGGCGGGGCCTATGCCCTGCTGGGTCCCTCCGGCTGCGGCAAGACCACCCTGCTGAACATCATCTCGGGGCTGCTGCAGCCCACCACGGGGCGCGTCCTGTTCGACGGGAGGGACGTCTCCGCGCTGACCCCGGAAAAGCGCAACATCGCCCAGGTCTTTCAGTTCCCCGTCCTGTATGACACCATGACCGTGTTCGGCAACCTGGCCTTCCCCTTGCAAAACAGGGGGGTCGCAAACGACGAGATCCGCCGGCGCGTGCACGAGGTGGCCGACATACTAGACCTGGCACATGTCATCAACAAGCGGGCCGCCGGGTTGAGCGCCGATCTGAAACAGAAGGTCTCGCTGGGGAGGGGGTTGGTCAGGGCCGACGTGGCGGCCATCCTCTTCGATGAACCCCTGACCGTCATCGACCCCCACCTGAAATGGACCCTGCGGCGAAAGCTCAAAGAGATACACGAACAACTGAAATTGACATTGATCTATGTCACTCATGACCAGATCGAGGCCCTGACCTTCGCCGACCAGGTGGCGATCATGCTCGAAGGGGAGATCGTGCAGATCGGCACCCCTCAGGACCTCTTCGAGAATCCCGCGCATACCTTCGTGGGGTTCTTCATCGGCAGCCCGGGGATGAACTTTCTCGAATGTACCCTGGAGGAGAACGCGGCACGGGTCGACGGGACTCTCATCCCCCTGGACGAAAAAATGGCGGTCCTGGGCCGTAAGGCGCAGGGAAAGCTGGAGATAGGGATCCGCCCGATGCACCTCGATGTGCGTCCGAAACCGGACGATACAAGTGTGGAGGCGGCGGTAACAATGATCGAGGATCAGGGCAGCTACCGGATCGTGACGATCGACCTGGCCGGTCATACCCTGCGGGCCAAGGTACCCGAGGGAAAGCCCGTCTCCGAAGGCAGGGTGTGGGTCTACTTTCCGAAGCAGTGGATCAGGCTGTTCGCCGACGGTCGGGTGGTTACATAGAAAGAAGGAGTGACGTATGGACAAATGGCCGGATAACAGGGCGTGGTTTCTGGTGCTCCCCGTCTTCGTGATTGTCTCCTTCAGCGCCATCATCCCCCTGATGACCGTGGTCAACTACTCGGTGCAGGATATCTTCGGCCCCGGGGAGACCGTCTTTGTCGGGACGGAGTGGTTTAAGGAAATGTTGAGCGACTATCGTCTCCACGACGCCTTGTGGCGGCAATTCCTCTTTTCCGGCCTCGTCCTGTTGATAGAGATCCCCCTCGGGATTATGATCGCCCTGGCGATGCCGAAGAAGGGATGGGGAGCCTCGATCTCCCTGGTGACGCTGGCACTTCCCCTCCTCATCCCCTGGAACGTGATCGGAACGGTCTGGATCATCTTTACCCGGCCGGATATCGGCCTCTTCGGGGTGGGGATCAACAGCCTGGGCATCTTGGAAGACACCTTCGATCACACGGCAAAACCGATCTACGCCTGGGTCACCCTGATGGCCATGGAGGTCTGGCACTGGACCCCGCTGGTGGCCCTCCTGTCGTACGCCGGCCTGCGGGCCATCCCCGAGGCGTACTTCCAGGCGGCCAAGATCGACGGCGCGTCGCCGTGGGCGACCTTCTGGTACATCCAGTTGCCGAAGATGCGCGGGGTGCTCACCATCGCCGTCCTGCTCCGGTGGATGGACAGCTTCCTGATCTACGCGGAGCCCTTCGCCCTGACGGGGGGCGGTCCCGGGAATTCCACCACGTTTCTGTCGATCTACCTGGTCAAGCTCGCCACCGGCCAGTTCGATGTGGGGCCGGCCGCGGCATTCTCGCTGATCTACTTCCTGATCGTGCTCCTCTTCAGTTTCATGTTCTACCAGGCGCTCTTGTTTGTGGGGAAAGGAGAAAAGGCATGAAGATCCACAAGCGATACCTCGGGCTATTGTTCTATTTTTTCCTGCTGCTCATCCCGATCTACTGGATGCTCAGCATGTCCCTGCGAAGCAATGCCGACATCCTCGCCTCGTTCTCTCTCTATCCGGCCAACATCACCCTCATGAACTACATCAAGGTCTTCACGGACCCGACCTGGTATTCCGGGTATATCAACGCGATCCTCTATGTCACGATGAATACCGTGATCTCTCTGACCTTTGCATTGCCCGCCGCCTACGCCTTTTCGCGGTACCGGTTCCTGGGGGACGGGCAGATGTTCTTCTGGCTGCTGACCAACCGCATGGCGCCCCCGGCGGTCTTCCTCCTCCCCTATTTCCAGCTCTATTCGACCGTGGGACTGCTCGATACGCACATCGCGGTGGCCCTGGCCCACTGCCTCTTCAATGTACCGCTGGCCGTCTGGGTCCTGGAGGGTTTCATGTCCGGGGTTCCCAAGGAGATCGATGAGACCGCCTTCCTCGACGGATACAAGTTTCCACGGTTCTTCATCACCATCTTCATCCCGCTGATCCGGGCGGGGGTCGGCGTGACGGCGTTTTTCTGCTTCATGTTCAGCTGGGTCGAACTGCTCTTCGCCCGGACGCTGACGGTCACCGAGGCGAAACCGATCGTCGCCACCATGACGCGCACCATCAGCGCGACCGGTCTCGATTACGGCCTCCTGGCCGCTGCCGGTATACTCACCATCGTTCCCGGTGCGCTGGTGATCTGGTTCGTTCGAAACCACCTCGCCAAGGGCTTCGCCCTGGGCCGGGTGTAGTCTCAATAAGGGGAATAACCATGAGTTTATGGTGGATGTACTGGACGTTGCCGACGGCTCTCTTCTTCATCACCATCTTTGTGATGCTGTGCGGCATGCTCGTATGGGAGTTGGTGTCACCCACGATCGAGCGCCGCGGTTTTTTAATGGTCCCCACAACGCGTGGCACACGCTTCTTCCTGGGACTGCTGGGAAGCGCTTACATCCATCTTATCTGGATCGGGCTTACGGACGCATCCCTTTGGTTTGCGCTCCCTATCTCGGCAATCTGGATGATCATCGTCATGCGCTGGGGATAGGAAGAAAGGGGGGAGTGAGTTCTGTGCCGTGCGGTGTTCACGGCCTTAACATCGCAGGCATAGAGACGGTTTTACTCGCTGATTACCACTGAAGGCTAACAAGAGGAGGTGGCTTTATGCTACACAGAGCACCGAGGAGGAGACCCGGGATGATCATCCTGGGGGTGGTTGTGGCTGCGCTGTTCGTGTTTTTCGCCGCTCCGGCGAGCGCGGACATGGCGGCCGCCAAGAAGTGGGTCGAAGAGGAATTTCAGCCGTCAACCCTGACCAAAGCCCAGCAGATGAAGGAGATGGAGTGGTTCATCAACGCGGCCAAGCCCTTCAAGGGGATGAACATCAAGGTCGTCTCCGAGACCATCCCCACTCATGAATATGAGGCCAAGGTACTGGCCCAGGCCTTCGAAGAGATCACCGGGATCAAGGTCTCCCATGACCTGATTCAGGAAGGAGACGTCATAGAAAAACTCCAGACGCAGTGGGCGTCCGGGAAGAACATCTATGACGGGTGGATCAACGACTCCGACCT
>JAFGSH010000234.1 GCA_016934695.1 Deltaproteobacteria bacterium | reverse complement strand
GCCGCAAAATCGTGTATCCAGGGATTGACGAGAAGAATCCTTTTGCTCATGACAGGTACGTATCCGAAGCCCTTTCCAAAAGCAAGGGGAGCTTAAAATACGTTGATGTTTTCCCCTGCATCTGATACATCAGGAACACATTTATGCGGGGGGCCATTTCCGCTCAAAAGGGACATAAAGCGATGAAAATCGGCTGGATAGGAACGGGAGTCATGGGTGCTTCGATGGCGGGACACATCTGTGACGCCGGACACGATCTCTTCCTGTACAACCGGACACCGGAAAAGGCGGAAGGGCTCATACAGAGAGGAGGATGCTGGTGTGCCTCCCCCGCAGAGGTCGCCCGCAACGCGGAGATCATCTTCACAATCGTCGGGCATCCCCGGGACGTGGAGGAGGTATACCTTGGCGACGAGGGGATCATCCCCGCCGGGGGCGGATGCCGGACGGTGGTGGACATGACGACGAGCAGCCCGAAACTCGCCGTGAGGATAGCCGAGGAGGCCTCGAAAGAGGGGATCGCCAGCCTCGACGCCCCCGTTTCCGGTGGCGATCGCGGGGCCAGGGAGGCTACCCTTGCTATCATGGTCGGCGGAGACAGGGACGCCTTTGAACGGGCGCTGCCCCTCCTGCGGTTGATGGGGAAAGAGATCACCCACATGGGGGATCCCGGTGCCGGTCAGCACACGAAGATGTGCAACCAGATCCTCGTTGCCGGGACGATGATCGGGGTCTGTGAATCCCTCCTCTACGCGGCACGACAGGGACTCGACGAGCAGTCCGTTATCGACATTATCGGCAAGGGGGCGGCCAGCTCCTGGCTCATCAACAATCTGGGGCCGAAGATCGCACGCGGGGACTACGCGCCCGGATTTTACGTGGAGCATTTCATCAAGGATATGGGGATCGCCCTGGAAGAAGCGGCGGGGTGCGATCTCTCCCTGCCCGGGCTGTCCCTGGTCAGACAACTCTACATAGCCGTGCAGGGACAGGGACACGGCAGGCTGGGAACGCAGGCCCTCATACTCGCGCTCAGAAAACTGAACGGCATGGAATAGGGTGGGAACGGTGGACAGGAAAACAAAACTGATCAAGATGATAGAAGATCGAACCGCGACGGTGGGGATTATCGGTCTGGGATATGTCGGCCTTCCCCTTGCGATCCATTTCGGGAAGAACGGTTTTCGAGTCGTCGGTTTCGATCTGGATTCCGAGAAGATCGACAAGCTCCTCAAGGGAGAATCGTACATAAAACATGTTCCCATAGAGCCCGTTGCGGAGATGATCGGGGCGGGACGGTTCGATGCAACCGGTGATTTCGACCGCCTGAGAGAGGCGGACTGCATCCTCATCTGCGTGCCAACCCCCCTGACCGACAAGATGGAGCCCGATCTGACGTACCTCGTCGAGACCACGGCAACCATAGCGATGCGCCTCCGGGCCGGACAGCTCGTCGTCTTGGAGAGCACGACGTACCCCGGGACAACCGAGGAGATGATTCTTCCCCGTCTGGAAGGGGGGGAAATGCGGGCCGGCACCGACTTCTTTCTCGCCTACTCGCCGGAGCGGGAGGATCCCGGAAACAAGACCTTCAGCGCCTCGAACACCCCGAAGGTGGTAGGGGGTATAACCCCCGCCTGCCTGGAGGTGGCACGGACCCTGTACGACTGTATCACGCGTGCCGTTCCGGTGTCCTCGGCCAGGGCGGCCGAGCTGGTGAAGATCCTGGAGAACACCTTCCGCTCGGTCAATATCGCCCTGGTGAACGAGCTCAAGGTTCTCGCCCACAAGATGGGGATTGATATATTCGAGGTCATCGACGCCGCAGCCACCAAACCCTTCGGTTTCTCCCCCTTTTACCCGGGCCCCGGTCTCGGCGGTCACTGCATACCGATCGACCCCTTCTACCTCTCCTGGAAGGCGAGGGAGTACGACTTTGCCACCCGGTTCATACACCTTGCTGGCGAGATTAATGTCTCTATGCCTTCGTACGTCATAGAAAAGACCGTAGAGGCCCTGAACAGAGAGAGAAAAAGCATAAAGGGGAGTCGCATTCTGGTCCTGGGGGTCGCCTACAAGAAGGACGTCGACGATGAGCGGGAATCGCCCAGCTATGTGATCATGAAGATGCTCCTGGAGCGGGGGGCCGTGGTGTCCTATAACGATCCCTGGATACCGCAGCTCAGACCGACGAGAAAACACAACTTTCACATGAAATCGATCCCGCTCACCCCGGAGACCCTCGCGGAGGCGGATGCGGTTATCATTGTGACCGACCATTCGGATTATGATTTCGCCGACATCGTCAGGAACTCCCGTCTCGTGATCGATACGCGCAACGCGACGAAGGGGATCACCGGCGCGGAAGACAAGATAGTGATGGCTTAAAACCATTTGGAATTATGTGCCACAAGGGGGAAACGTGAAGGCCGTTGTCCAGAGAGTCAGTTCTGCCGGGGTTTCAGTGGACGGCCGCACGATCGGCGAGGTGGGGAAGGGGCTGACGGTATTTCTCGGCGTCGCCCGGGGAGATACGGAACGGGATGCCGAATATCTCTCGGACAAGATAGCCAATCTCCGGATATTTGAAGATTCCGATGGAAAGATGAACCTCTCCCTCCTGGACATCGGGGGAGAAATGCTGGTGGTATCGCAGTTCACCCTCCTGGCCGACTGCCGGAGGGGGCGGCGTCCTTCCTTTACCGACGCCGCCGGGTTTGCTGAGGCCGATGAGCTTTACAGATATTTTGTAGAGAGGACGCGACAATATGTCGGCAAGGTAGCCACCGGGCGGTTTCGCGCCATGATGAAGGTCTCGCTCGTAAACGACGGTCCGGTGACCATGATTCTCGAAAGCATCAAAGGGACAGACGGTGAGTATGAACAGGAAAGATGATGAAATACCCGCCCTCCCCATCAGGGTGGACAAGGAAGGCCTCTGGTATTACGAAGGAGCCCTGATGTTCAGGAGAGACATCCTCGAGGTCTTTTTCCAAAACCTGAAGCGGGACGAGAAGGGGAGGTACCTGGTTGAATACAAGGGGGACAGGTGTCTCATCGCGGTCGAAGACACCCCCGTTGTCGTCGAGGCGGCCGTCAAGCATCCCGGGGACAATCATACAGAAGAATGCATAGAAATCTTTCTCAGCGATTTCACCTCCGAGATTCTTGACCCGTCGACGTTGCGGATGAACTCGGAAAATGTCCTCTACTGCACCATCAGGAACGGGGCATTCGAGGCAAGATTTTTGCGCCCCGCCTATTACCAGATTGCCGAATACATAGCACATGACGAACAAGAGGATCGCTATTACATCTCCATTGGTGGAAAAAACTACTTCATAGAAAACGACATGTCCGGAGGTATGTAATGTTAGATAAAGAAAAAATTCGAGAGGGCCTCACCTTTGACGACCTTCTCCTCCTGCCGGCGGAGTCCAGTATCCTGCCGAGGGAGGTTGATACGTCCGTCGCGCTTACCGGCAATATCGCCCTGAGTATTCCGATCGTCAGCGCAGCCATGGACACAGTCACAGAGTCGAGAGTGGCCATATGCATGGCTCAGGAAGGGGGGATCGGAATCATCCACCGGAATATGGGCATCGTGGATCAGGCCCTCGAGGTGGACAAGGTGAAGAAATCCGAGAGCGGTATGGTCGTCGACCCCATCACGATCGAACCGGACCAGCGGGTTGGAGAGGCCCTCGCCTTGATGAGCAAGTATAAGATATCGGGCGTGCCCGTCGTACGAGGACAGAAGCTCGTGGGGATTCTGACGAACCGTGACCTCCGGTTCGAAACGAATCTCGATCAGCCGGTCTCCGCCGTGATGACCAGGGATAACCTCGTAACTGTCTCCTCCGATATCACCCTGGAAGATTCCAAGAAGATACTGCATGCCCACCGGATCGAAAAGCTTCTCGTGGTCGACGACAAGTACAACCTCAAGGGGCTTATCACGATAAAGGACATCGAAAAGATAAAAAAATATCCCAATGCCTGCAAGGATTCTCTCGGCAGGCTGCGGGTCGGCGCCGCTGTGGGGGTCCTCGACAGAGAAGAGCGGGTAGATGCCCTCCTGAAGGCAGGGGCCGATGTTATTGTCATCGACACCTCACACGGTCACTCCAGGGGGGTCATCGATGCAGTCATAGGCACGAAGGCCAATTTCCCCGGCTGTGAACTGATCGCGGGGAATGTGGCGACATACGAGGGGGCTGAGGCCCTCATCAAGGCGGGCGTGGACGCGGTCAAGGTGGGAGTGGGACCGGGGTCCATCTGTACGACACGGGTGGTGGCGGGCGTCGGCGTTCCCCAGATGACTGCGATACTCAACTGTTACAAGGCATGCAGGAAACACGGCATACCCCTGATAGCCGACGGAGGCGTCAAGTTCTCGGGTGATGTCGTAAAGGCCCTCGGCGCCGGAGCACATTCAGTAATGATCGGAGGACTGTTTGCCGGAACTGAAGAGAGTCCGGGCGAAACGGTTCTCTTCCAGGGGAGGAGCTACAAGGTGTACCGGGGGATGGGCTCTCTCGAAGCGATGAAGTCGGGAAGCAAAGACCGCTACTACCTGGAAGACGATATGGAGAGTGATCTGAAACTGGTCCCCGAAGGGATCGTGGGGCGTGTTCCCTTCCGCGGAACCCTCTCCGCGAGCATACACCAGCTGGTCGGAGGCATAAAGGCCGGGATGGGGTATGTGGGGTGCCGAACCGTTGCAGACCTGAGAGAAAAGGCGCAGTTTATCAAGATAACACCCGCGGGCCTGCGCGAAAGCCACGTTCACGACGTCATCATAACGAAAGAAGCCCCCAACTACTGGTTGGATTAACAAACCCGGCTTTACCGCAAAAACTTCGAACACCGTTGAGCAACCGCGGAGACAAGAGGTCTATGAATTACTCCGATTTCGTTCATCTGCATGTGCATACCCAGTATAGTCTTCTCGATGGCGCGATTCGCCTCGACGATCTCTTTGCAAAGGCGAAAAAGTTCCAGATGCCCGCCATCGCGATGACCGATCACGGCAACATGTTCGGGGCCGTGGACTTCTATCAGAAGGCTTACCGGACCGGGATAAAACCCATTATCGGATGCGAGCTGTACGTGGCCTCCGGAAGCCGCTTTGAACGCAACGAGGGAAACCGCCACCTTGTCGTCCTCGCGAAGGACACGCACGGATACAGAAACCTCATGAAGCTCACGTCAGCCGGGTACCTGGAGGGATTCTACTATAAACCCCGCGTGGACAAGCAGCTTTTGGCCCTCCACAGCGAGGGGCTTATCTGCACGAGTGCGTGCCTCAACGGCGAGATACCGTATCTCCTCTTGAGCGGAGACAGAGACGGCGCACAGAGGGTGGCCGAGGAGTACTGCGAGATGTTCGGGGAGGGAAACTTCTATCTTGAACTCATGGAAAACGGCCTCGAAGAGCAGAAACGGGCCAACCGGGAGCTGATCGAGCTGGGCGAGAGGCTCTCCATTCCCCTGGTTGCGACTAACGATTGTCACTATCTGAATCACGAGGATGCCCTGGCACACGAGGTTCTCCTGTGTATCCAGACCGGGACGACCATGGAAGACCCCCGGAGGATGCGATTTCAGACCGAGGAGTTCTACCTGAAATCTCCCGACGAGATGAAGAAAAGCTTCGATTATTGTCCTGAAGCTATTGCAAATACTCTGCAAATAGCTGAAAAGTGCAACCTGAGTCTCGATCTGAACAACCAGTTCTTCCTTCCTCATTACGAAACCGAGGCAGGACTTTCACAGGAAGAATACCTGGACAAATTGGCCCGGGAGGGTTTGGAACGCCTGATGCCGATCATAATGGACGGCGCGGCCGACGAAGATGTCGAGGAGATCGAAAAAAAATACCGCAAAAGGCTGGAGATGGAGTTGGGTATTATCAACTCCATGGAGTTCCCCGGATATTTTCTTATCGTTGCCGATTTCGTCAACTATGCAAAAAAGAAGAGCATCCCGGTAGGGCCGGGAAGGGGGTCCGCCGCCGGGAGTCTCGTGGCGTACGCACTGGGGATCACCAACATCGATCCCATCCGCTACGGTCTCTTCTTCGAGCGCTTCCTGAATCCCAGCAGGAGGAGCATGCCCGATATCGATATAGACTTCTGCATGGAGGGACGGGACGAGATCATACGGTACGTGACCGAAAAGTACGGGAGCGACCAGGTTTCCCAGATCATCACCTTCGGCAAGATGCAGGCAAAGGCCGTTGTTCGGGACGTCGGCAGAGCCCTCAACATGCCCTACGGCGAGGTGGACACGATCGCGAAGATGATCCCCAATACCCTGGGCATCACCCTGAAACAGGCGATACAGAATGAACCACGCCTTGCGGAGGAACAGAGGAAGAATGAAAAGATCAGGAATCTGCTCTCGCTCTCACAGTCGCTGGAGGGTTTGAACCGTCATGCATCCACCCACGCGGCCGGTGTGGTGATATCCGACGTTCCCCTGGTGGAGCGGGTCCCCCTTTACAAGAGTCCGACCAGCGACGATATCGTGACGCAGTACTCCATGAATGACCTTCAGGAAGTGGGTCTGACAAAATTCGATTTTCTGGGCCTTCGGACGCTCACCGTCATCAGGGATACCCTGAAATTCATCAGAGAGGGGAGGGGGGAGAAGGACTTTTCGATTGAGACCATTCCCCTCGACGATCCGGCCACCTATGACCTCCTCGCGAGGGGCCAGACGGACGGCGTCTTCCAGCTTGAGAGTGCCGGCATGAAGGATATCCTCGTCAACATGAAACCTGACTGCATAGAGGATATCATAGCCCTCATCTCCCTCTACCGGCCGGGACCGATGAGCATGGTTCCCGATTTTATTGCGCGGAAACAGGGGAGACAGAAGATCGTCTATGAGGACCAGCGTCTCGAGGAGATACTGAAGGAAACATACGGGATTATCCTGTATCAGGAACAGGTGATGCAGATCGCCGGTGTCATCGGGGATTACAGCATGGCCGACGCGGATAATCTCCGACGGGCGATGAGCAAGAAAAAGGTCTCCGCGATGGAGAAAGAAAGCCCCAAATTCATCGCCGGTGCGAAGAAGAACAGGATCCCGGAGGCCAAGGCGAAGAAGATATGGGAGCAGATGGAAACATTCGCCGGATACGGATTCAACAAGTCCCACAGCACCGCCTACACGATGATCTCCTTTCAGACCGCGTATCTGAAGGCCCACTACCCGGTGGAATTCATGACGGCCCTGCTGACCAGTGAAAAGAACAACCGCGACAATATCATCAAATACATAGCCACGTGCCGGGACATGGGAATTCCCGTCCTGCCGCCGGACATCAACGAATCCTTCACCGATTTCAGCGTCGTGGGAGATAATATCCGTTTCGGACTGTCCGCCGTGAAGAACGTCGGTGCAGGGGCCGTTGAATCCATAATAACTGCGAGGGAGTCCGGCGGGAAATTCACTTCTTTTCATGACTTCTGCAACCGGGTCGATCTCCACAAGATCAACAAGAAGGTTATAGAGAGTCTGATCAAATGTGGTGCCTTCGATTCACTGGAAAAAAACCGGTGCCGTCTCATGGAGGGGTACGAGGATATCGCCCTCGCCGCTCAGAAGAGAAATCGCGACCGGATGAACGGGCAGACCAGCCTCTTCGATCAGCCCGAGATCGCCGACGCCGCGCAGCCTGATCTCCCTGATGTCCCCGAGTGGGACCACGACATCCTGCTCTCTTACGAGAAGGAGATGCTGGGTTTCTACATCACCGGTCATCCCCTCCTGAAATATGCCGACAGGCTGAATACCATCGTGGACGGCGATTCCCTGACGGTATCGGCAAAGCAGGACGGAAGCACCGTGTCGGTCGCCGGTGTGGTGAGCAATGTGCGGGAGGTCACCACGAAGAAGAAGGACACGATGGCCTATGTAACCATCGAAGACCTCAAGGGGTTTATCACTATCATCGTCTTTGCGGATCTCTACCGTGACAATATTTCCCTGATTCACAGCGAGGAACCCCTGTACGTAAAAGGACGGCTGGATATCGGCGATGAGGGGGTAAAGATCGTGGCGATGGAGATTGCGTCTGTCGAAGAGGCGATGAAGAGCCCTTTCTCCTCCGTTCATTTCATGGTCGATGCCGAAGAATCGAACGAAGATACAGTAGAAGCCCTTAAGGCTATTCTTGATTTAAATAGAGGCAAATATCAGGGATATATACATCTATTATCATCGAATGGTGCGGAAACGATTCTCTCGCTGGGCGAAGGCGCACGAATTGATATCTCGGAAGAGATCAGGAGAGAGGCCGATGCGGTTCTGGGCCCCGGTGCGACACGCTTTATGTAGGACGCCGTGAGACGGGCCTTTCGATTCACTTTCACACCTTGATGTCATGTTCCCATGGAATACCAGGAGCGAACGTATAGAAACAGGATCTCAAGGGAATTCCTCGTCTCTTTCCCGGTGACGGTCAAGGAGACGAACCTGTATATCAGTGCTGATACCGATTGTACGGAGGTGGCGCTCAGGTCGATACGCAGGCACCGCGAACGCATCGAAGAATACATCGGTCATTACCCTTCGTTCGCCGATTCCCTGACACCTGTTGCGCCGGATCCTTTCGCCCCCGCGATCATACGGGAGATGATCGGTGCATCTGGCCGCTGCGGTGTCGGTCCGATGGCCTCCGTCGCCGGGGCGATCGCACGGCACGTCGGCTTGGATCTCATGGAGTATTCAGACAATCTCATCATCGAAAACGGCGGGGATATATTCCTGCGACTCGTTGACAGGGACGCCACCGTCGGAATATTCGCGGGAGACTCCCCCCTCAGCTATCGGGTCTCTCTCAGGGTGAAATCCGGAGGCGTTCCCCTCGGGATCTGCACCTCCTCGGGAACGGTCGGACACTCGACGAGCTTCGGAAGGGCGGATGCCGTATGTGTCACGTCCCAGTCGTCTACCCTGGCCGATGCCGCGGCGACCTCAGTCGGCAACCGCGTGAAGAGGGAAGGGGACATAAAGAGAGCCCTCGACTACGGGATGGGGATCGAGGGAATCCTCGGCGTACTGATCATTATGGGGGACAAACTCGGGGTCCGGGGGGATATGGAACTAGCGTAGACGAGAAGAGGGAGGGAGCATCATGACAAAGACACGAAAGATCGGTCTGGCGCTGGGCAGCGGTTCGGCACGCGGGTGGTCGCATATTGGCGTGATACAGGGGCTGCGGGAAGAGGGGATCACCATAGACATGGTGTGCGGGACCTCGATCGGGGCGATCGTCGGCGGGGCTCTGGCCGCCGGGGCTATCGATCAGCTGGATGAATGGGTGCGTGAGCTCTCCTGGTCGGACATCATCGGATTCATGGATGTGATGTTCCCCAGGTCGGGTCTGATCGAGGGAGATAAGATAATAAAATTCTTTAAGAAAAACTTTAGCGATCCGAATATCGAGGATCTTCCGATGCCCTTCGCCGCGGTTGCAACGAATCTCATATCGGGGGAAGAGGTATGGATCAGGGAAGGTTCGCTGATAAATGCCGTTCGCGCCAGCATATCGATGCCCGGTATCTTTGTCCCCTGTAAGAGAGAACACCAGTGGCTTGTGGACGGCGGCCTGGTGAATCCCGTGCCGGTATCGGTATGCCGGGCCATGGGGGCGGATATTGTCATCGCGGTGAATCTCAATTCCGGTCTCGTGGGGAAGCGGAGGACGCAGAAGACCCAGCCGAAAAGTGATCCAGCCAAGAAAGAGAAGAAGCCGTCCGGTAAATTGCGCGAACAACTTACAGCGTACCTGGACAGTACCGTCAAGAGGGGCAAGACACTCATCCCGGCATGGTTGGGGCCGGGGGGTCCCGATCGTGATCCGTCTCTCTTCGAGGTCATGGCGACTGCAACCAACATAATGCAGGATCGTATAACGCGCCAGAGACTTGCAGGGGATCCGCCCGATATTCTGATAACACCCCGTTTAGCTCATATCGGCCTGCTGGAATACAACAGGGCGGGTGATGCCATCCGTGAGGGGAGACACGCCTTTGATCTGAGCCTTCCTCTGGTGAAGGACGTGATAGGGTAACAGGTTTCTCGAGCCTGGCCTGGGCAGACCGTAGTTAAAGTTTACATAACATATCTTATCGGACGTTATCCAGGCAGGCCGTCGGGGCGGGCAGCCTCTGTTCCTCTGCACGCCGCCCTTTCTATTCAACCCAACGCACAAATTCGTCCAACCCTCCCCGTGCCCTCTCGAAAGTGTTTACGGGATTCTCCTTCTCGGGCCAGCCGAGGGCGATCCCGATGACGATTCGCTTGGTATCCGGTATATTGCACAAATTGTGCAGTTTGTCGGGATAGTGAACGGCCGCCGCCATGATGCAGGTTCCCAGTCCCCTCTCGTGGGCAAGGAGGCAGAGGGTCTGGGCAAAGAGCCCCACGTCGAGCATGGAGTATTCGAGCAAGAGTTCCCTGTCGACGGCGATGAGGAGAAGCACGGGGGCGTCGAAGAGCCCGAACATCCGGTTGTAGAAGTCCAGCCGCGCCTGTGCGTCTTCCCGTGGAATGGACAATGCCTTCAAGGTGCGCTTCCCCACGTCGCGATAGCGTTCTTTATTAACCTCCGGCCATTCCGCCGGCATGGGAATGTCGGGATTGGACTGTTCGCCCGCCATAATGGCACGCTGGTTTTCCGCTTTGATGGCGGCAAGAGTATCCCCCGAGACCACCACGATTTCCCAAGGCTGGGTATTCCCCCACGATGGAGCCCACAGCGCGTCCGAGAGTATCTCTTCGATGATTCCCCTTTTGACGGGCTTGTCTAAAAAAGATCGAATGCTGCGGCGATTTTTGACGGCTTCCTTGAGTTCCACCATGCAGATCCTCCTCCTTCGTGTCTGATGTTATGGTTTAACTGCGCCCTTGCCATTTGTCAATTGATTACTTAATTATAGACGGAGGTGCATAGCTATGAACCTCGAAATGACACGGAAGATCGACACGATCCTCGCGCGGGTCAAGGACCCCGAGAGCGGCCTTTCTCTCGATCGTCTGGGGGTGGTAACCCGGGCCCGCTATAACGAAGCAAAACGAGAGATGTACATCTTTACCGATTTTACGGATCACCTGCCGAGCTGTTTTACCTGTCGCGGTATCGCCATGGCAATCATGTCATCACTCATGAGAGATCTGAAAAATGAATTTGAAAAGGAATTTCCCGATATCACTATTGAATTTGTCTAACTAAGCCGTGTTTTCAGGTACTTATTCTTTTTCGAGACCGATTTTTCCGCGAACGGTGCCATACTGAAAGAGGGCAGACATGGCGCGGGCGCACTGCTCCGGGGTGTCGTACACCGGTATCCCCCCTTTTTCCAGGATCTGCTCCATGATATCGTTCTCGATGCGTCCGAATCGAAGGCAGATAATCGGCTTTCCATACTTTTGCGGGAGGGAGGCATATTGCCGGGCGCCGTCGACGGCGATCCGGACGGGTTCCGAGAGGAGGTCGCCGTTGATGTCGATCACCAGTGAAGGATCCCATAT
>JAFGSH010000003.1 GCA_016934695.1 Deltaproteobacteria bacterium | reverse complement strand
TCTCCCATTCTCAAACTGATCAATTCACCCAAACCCACCATCGCGGCGGTCAACGGGTACGCCCTCGGCCACGGCGCCGAGTACGCCCTGATGTGCGATATCATCATCGCGTCCGACAGGGCCGAGTTCGGGTTTATCGGGCCGATCCGGGGAGTCGTCTGTCCCTATGCGATGATACGCCTTGCCGACGAGATCGGAAGGGCCAAGGCGAAGGAACTGATCATGACCTGCGAGCGCATATCCGCCTCGGAGGCGCTCAGGATCGGCCTCGTCAATCAGGTGGTCGACCCTGACGGGCTGATGGAAGCGTCCCTCGATATGGCCGGCAGGATGCGCAGGGCGAGCCCTCTGGCGGTGAGGTACACGAAGGAGGTCATCAACCGGGATCTGAGCGGATATGAGCTGAGCGCCTCCATTTTTGAAGAGATACTCGGGAGTGAAGACGCGATTGAGGGGGCCATGGCGTTTCTGGAAAAAAGGAAACCGAGCTGGGGTGGTCAATCATGACGGATACGGCAGAGGACAGCGCACGGGAGGCATTGCGGCATGGCTGAAATTCAATTTGATTGCGACACATTCACGGGTGTTGACGGGCTCAGTATCTTCTACCGGACGTACCGGGCCGAGGGCGAAAAGGCACGGATGGTGATCGCGCACGGTCTGGGAGAACATTCCGGCCGATATGACAATGTTGTGGGCCGTCTCCTCCCCAGGGGAATCAGCATATGGGCCCCGGACCACCGGGGACACGGACAGAGCGACGGCCCCCGGGGGCATGTGTCATCCTTTTACCAGTACGTCGATGACCTCCACACCCTGGTTGCGCTCTCGCGGGAGAACCTCCCCGAGGGTGTGAAGGTCTTTCTCCTGGGACACAGTCTGGGGGGACTGATCGCACTCAGGTTCGCCGCCCGTTTTCCGGAGGTGATCGACCGCCTGATCGTTTCGTCACCTGCGCTCGGGATGCCTGAAGAACCTTCGTCCGTCAAGGCCTTTGTCGTAAGGATGCTGTCGGCCCTCCGGCCCACTCTCAGCCTTGCCAACGGCCTCGATGTCTCGAAGATCAGCCACGATGAGGAGGTGGTCCGCGCGTATCTGGATGATCCCCTCGTTCATGAACGGATTACCGCCCGATGGTTCACCGAATTTGTGTCGGCCATGGAGGCCGCGAACCGATCGGCCCCTGAGATAAAACTCCCCTTTCTGATGCAGCTCGCGGGGGACGATCACCTGACCAGTGTGGATGCGGCGAAACAGTTTTTCGAGGCGGTACCCTCCGCCGATAAGACGCTCCACGTCTACGAGGGTCTCTACCATGAGATATACAACGAGAACTCCCGCCACAGGGAACAGGTACTGGATGACCTGGATACATGGCTCATGAAACACGTCTGACGTGAGAGGAGGTGCAGGGATGACACAATATGTCGGAGCTGTAGATCAGGGAACAACCAGCAGCCGCTTCATCATCTTTGATCAGAGCGGGAAGATCGTCGGTCTCGATCAGAAGGAGCACGAACAGATCTTCCCCCGCCCCGGATGGGTGGAGCACGATCCTCTCGAGATATGGAGGAACACGCAGGAGGTCATCCGCGGAGCCCTGACCAAGGCCGGAATATCCGGGAAGGATCTGGCGGCGATCGGCATCACCAACCAGCGCGAGACCACAGTGGTCTGGGACCGGGAGACGGGCAAACCGTACACCAACGCCATCGTCTGGCAGTGCACCCGCACGGGGGAGATCTGCAACGAGCTGAGCAGGGGGGGCGGTCAGGACCGGTTCCGCGAGAAGACCGGGTTGCCGATCGCCACATACTTCTCAGGACCGAAGATCAAGTGGATTCTGGACAATGTCCCCGGGGTGCGCGAGGACGCCCTCAAGGGGAAGGCGCTCTTCGGCACAATGGAAACCTGGGTAATCTGGTGGCTGACCGGCGGGCCGGACGGCGGGGTCCATGAGACCGATGTGACCAACGCCAGCCGTACCATGCTGATGGATCTGAAGACCCTCGCCTGGGACGACGAGATTCTTGATATCATGGGGATCCCGCGGCAGATGATGCCCGCTATCGTGCCCTCCAGCAACCGGAATTTCAGCGGCACGACATCCGCGAAGGGACCGCTGGGGGCGCAGGTGCCGGTATGCGGGGCCCTGGGAGACCAGCAGGCCGCCCTCGTGGGTCAGGCATGCTTTGAGAAGGGGGAGGCCAAGAATACGTACGGAACGGGATGTTTCCTCCTTCTCAATACCGGAACGACGCCGGTTCCCTCCAAACACGGCCTGATCACCACCGTGGCCTACCGGATGGGTGACGACAAGCCGGTCTACTGTCTGGAAGGCTCCATCGCCATCGCGGGGGCCCTCGTGCAGTGGGTGCGGGACAACATGGGCCTGATATCGAAATCGTCGGAGATCGAGAGCCTGGCCGGGACGGTCGAAGATAGCGGCGGGGTCTATTTCGTCCCCGCCTTCTCGGGGCTCTTCGCCCCTTACTGGCGGAGCGACGCGAGGGGGGTGATCGTGGGCCTGACGCGGTTCGCCAACAAGGGCCACCTCGCCCGTGCGGTCCTGGATGCCAGCGCTTATCAGACGAAGGATATCGTCGAGGCCATGAACAAGGATTCCGGCGTCGACCTCTCCGCGCTCAAGGTGGATGGCGGGATGGTGTACAACGAGATGCTGATGCAATTCATCGCGGACATGCTGGATGTGCCGGTGATCCGGCCCGTGATTACGGAGACGACATCCCTCGGTGCCGCCTATGCCGCCGGGCTTGCCGTGGGATTCTGGTCCGGTCTCGAAGAACTTAAAAAACAGTGGGCCGAGGAGAAGCGGTGGCTCCCGCACGTGGGGCATGAATACCGGGAGGAGCAATACCGTGGCTGGAAGAAGGCGGTGGAGCGGACCCTCGGCTGGATCGACGAGTAAATTTACTGGCGTATCGCGTTCTGCAGCAAAGCCCCCGTCTTTCGGGCGGGGGCTTTGCTGTTGGTTCTGGTGTTGTGTGTATTACCTGCGTTCTTTTCGTTCTCGTTCCATGGT